>CALGGX010000302.1 GCA_937916025.1 uncultured Selenomonadales bacterium | reverse complement strand
AAGCCGGTATCTTTGTTCAGTCGATATCCGAAGTACAAAACGGTAAACTAACCAAAGATCAACTGATCGTTTATTCTGCCAGTTTGCTGAAGGTAGAGTACTCCGGAATAGTAATTGAACCCATCCCGAATGTAAGTGCCGTCACGGTTAAATGTCACGTCAAGGCTTGGATCGATCCGGACGAGGTTTTGAAGAAGTGCGCCGAGGTCACCGCCGAACAAGCCGAGAATCAAGTCAAAATCAAAAAAGATCAGGATGCTTATCGTGAGAAAAACGAGACCGAGATTGCAGAGTTGCGTGACCGGTACGAAAAGAGTGTTGATGATATTCAACGACAAGAAGTAGCAATCGCAATCAAGCGCAATGAAGAAAAAGTTACCGCCTCGCAAATTTATCAGAACGGTTCGGAATGCTACAACAGAGGTGATACGGCGGAGGCAATCAATTTATACAATCAGGCAATAAAAATGGATGATAAGTATGCGGCACCTTGGACGGGGCTCGGCTGGATTTACAACGATCAGAAACAATACGACAAAGCAACGGAGTGCTTCCAAAAGGCTGTAGAGTTGTATGACGGATTCGCCGGTTCTTACAACGGTCTGTCGTACGCTTGCAATTACAAAAAAGACTACAACAAAGCGATAGAGTATGGCGAGAAGGCAATTCAACTCGATCCCGAGTATGCGGCGGCTTGGAATAATGTCGGTCTTGCTTACAGCAATTTGGGGGAATATGACAAGGCAATCGAATACTACAACAAGGCAATCGCAATAGATCCCAATGACGAAATACCTCCTGCAAATATCGGCAATGTCTATTACAAGCAACAAAACTTTGATAAAGCACTGGAATATTATCGGAAATCAACGTCCATCAATCAGAGTCATGCAAGCGTGTGGTATAACTTGGGGCATATTTACGGACAGAAGGGCGAATTTGCCAAAGCGATTGACAGCTACAAAAAAGTCACCTCTCTTGATCCGCAAAATATCCGTGCTTGGGTCATACTGGGCTATTTATACAACGACCAAAAGAAGTTTGAAGATGCCAAGAAGTGCTTTAAAAAAGCAATCAAAATTGATCCGAATGACGTATCGGCATGGGCCGGACTGGGATTTGCTTATGACTCCTCCGAAGACTACGCCAATTCATATGAGGCATATAAAAAAGCAAGCGAACTTGATCCGAACAATGAAGTCTACAAAACGAATTTGGAGATTGCAAAACAGAAATTATAGCAAATAAAAACATTTTCAAAGAGGGAGGATATCATGTACAAAAAATTGGCAGTTGCGCTGGCATTGGCGGGATGCAGCGGATGTTTGTCAGTCCAGACAAATATTGCCTTCGCCGAAGGCTCCGCTTATGACGATGAGGTATTTCCGCCGACGTATCTCGATTTCAACAGATTTGTCATTACGGCAGATCGCATGCCAGTAAACAAATGGGCGACCCCGTCGAACGTCATCACCATAACCGACAAGGATATCGAAGCCAATCACTATCAAAGCATTCAAGAAGCACTGAACCACGTGAACGGCATTATCGTTCCGATGAGACCGGACATCCCCATAGTGAACGGCTTGGAAAAAGTTTTGATATTGATAGACGGTCACCAACTCTATAACGATGGTGTGGACAATCGAGATACTGTGGAGATGTCTGCTATTCCATCGATGAAAAACATCAAGCGCATCGAGATTGTTAAGGGCGGAGGCTCGGCACTTTACGGTTCCGACGCGGTTACCGGTATAATCAATATCATTACCAAAAAAGGCGAGCGCAACGAGACCACGTTTGACTTCAATACCGGCTCGTGGCACCAGCATAATTACGAGTTAACCAATCAGGGTGTAGCCGGCGACTTCAGCTGGTTTATTACGGGTGGTATTCATAAGAGTCAGCCGTTTGATTTCCCCGGAAATATCTCACGCAGGCATAATACTGATTCACGTGAAAGCGATAAAAGCGACAATACATTTACGGGCAGATTTGACTATAAAATCGACGACCGTAATTCGCTCACACTCAGCGGGCATCACATCACTCATAAATACAACAGGGCTTATGACTATTCGAAGGCCAACGGATATCAAGGCTATCGATATAAATCGATGTTGTACAACAATGTTTCGCTGGTATACAACTTCAAGGAAAATTCTCAGACTCCGGGTTGGTTGCGTTATTTTAATGACTACAAAGCCAGAAGTGGTTTTGATAACTCGCGTTATGATATTGCTCCCGAATACAACAGAAACAACAAAATTTCCGGTTTCCGTGTACAGGGCGTAGATTATCAAAACAGCTGGATACTCGGTCAACATAAAATTGTTACCGGGCTTGAATGGCACCAAACGGGGACGCGGCATTGGTCATGGGATTACGGTAATGAAGAAGTGATTAACCGAGCACTTTATTTGCAAGACACGATCAGCATGGGGAAGAAGTGGAAATTCCTTCCGGGGGCACGATACGACCACAACAGTGACTTCGGGCATCAGTGGTCGCCCAAGTTGGCGTTTAACTACAGACCGGACGATCAAACAAAACTCTATGCTTCGTGGGGACGTGTTTACAGAGCAGCGTCGCCTTATCAATTGTATGTCAATCAAATTGATTCTGACGGTAATCAAATTAAAGGCAATTCAAATTTGCGTCCGGAAAAGGGACATACCGAAATTTTGGGTATTGAACATGACTTCGATTCCAAAACCAGTATGAACCTAAATTTATTTTACGTCGATTTGGATGATGCAATAGATACCGTAGAAAAGAAGATGCAGGATACGGATATGCGGGAGATCACTCTGGATCAATTTACCAATATAAAAAATGAAAAATCGCGAGGCGTAGAATGGGCTTTTAAGCAGAAGATGAACGATGATTGGAGCTACGATGTCGGCTACGTCTATACCCAAGTGAACATTAAAGGGCTTGATTCCAGTCGGTCATTTACACAACCCAGAAATACCTACAGAGCCGGAATCCATTATAAGCATGGCATTTGGCAAGCCAATCTGCTCGGCAATCTCGGGCGTGGCGGTTTGAGTGCAGAATCTTTTGATGCAACCAAATATGCTGTATTGGATCTCAACGTCAATTGTAAGGTTCACGACAACGCAACAGTTTATCTCAAGCTCAATAACCTTACAAATCAAAAATACTCGTATTATGAAAAAAATGGCAACAGCGTTTATTTCTCACCGGGGCGATCGCTCATTGCAGGCATGGATTTGAAGTTCTGACAACACACATACATCGAAATTGTTACGAAAGGAGGTGTTAGCGATGAAAAAAATATTGGCAGTCATGGCGATCTGCGCGGGAGTGTTTGCATTCGCAAATGCGGACATTGCGGCGGCGGCAGATCAACAAGCAACGGAAGGAGCGTTCCTTGCTCCGAGCACGGCAGTCGATTCCGACATGCAACAACTCAGTACACAACGTCGTGATGACGAGTGCTGAACAGGCATCGCCATCATCAAACGGCAACAATTTTTTTACTAAAAAGCCGCATCCGAATTCGGACACGGCTTTCTTTTTTTGTTCCGCGCGGAGTCTCTTTATGCGATCGACTTTATCTTGTCGGCGATTTCTTTCAATTGATCCTCGCTCGGAATGTTCGTCACTCTGATTTTGTCGAGCACGATCTCAATGCCCGCCGCACGGAGCTCGTCTTCGACCAGTCCGATCGATTGCCCGCCCCAGCCGTACGAGCCGAACGCAAACCCGCAATGATTGAGCGGACGCAAGCCCTTGATGTAGCACAGGAACGCCGCAATCGGCGGCATCATGCCGTTGTTGATCGTCGGACTGCCCACCGCCAGATATTTGCTCATAAACATGTCCGTGACGATGTCGCTCATCGGATTTGCTTTGATGTCATAAAACGCCGCCGGAATTCCTTTCGATGCAAATGCTTCCGTGATCGCTTTCGCCATGATCTCCGTCGAGCCCCACATCGAGTCGAAAACGACCACCGCCCGATCCTCAACCGCGCCGCTCGACCACATCCGATAGCAGTCGACGATCCGATCGATGTTCTTGCGCCAGATCACGCCGTGCCCCGTCGCAATCATGCGAATGTCCAATCCGCCGACCGCCTTCAATGCAACTTGCGCCTGCTTGCCGAACGGCATCAATATATTCGCGTAATACTTCTTCGCCTCGAACATGATCGTCTCGAGATCGTTCTCGTCGTCGAAACGCAACGAAGTCGCATAATGCTCGCCGAACGCGTCGTTTGAAAACAAAATCCGCTCCTCGGGGCAGTACGTAACCATCGAGTCCGGCCAGTGCAGCATCGGCGTCGGTACAAATTTCAGCGTCCGACTTCCAATCGAGATCGAGTCGCCCGCCTTCACCGCACGGTAATTCAGATCGCCGTAACGCGCCGTCAAGCCCTTCAAGCCGTTCGGCGAGCTCGTAATGATCTCCGCCTTCGGCGCAAGCGACGCTATGAACGGCAAGCCGCTCGAATGATCCGGCTCGACGTGGCTCGACACTATCACTTCAATCCGCGCGGGATCGATCACCGACGTTATCCGCCCGATCAATTCGTCTTTGAACGGGGCTTTGACCGCGTCGATCAACGTGATCTTGTCGTCGAGGATCAAATACGCGTTGTAAGTCGTGCCGCGCGTAGTTTCATAGCCGTGAAAATTGCGCATCGACCAATCGATCGCGCCCACCCAATAAATGTTGTCGCTGATTTGAATTGCCTGCATCATCAAACCTCCGATTTCTAATTCAATATAAACCGTTCGTAAAGACTGTAGATAAACAACGCGACCGCCATGCCCATCGATGCCGTGCCGATTCGCCGAACCCAGACCGCCTGAATTTCAGTCAAGTCATAATGCCGATCCGCGTAAGTCATCGACAGCGACATCAACAGCGTGAAGTACAGCGCGCGACTCAAATTCGTAAGCGTCGGCCAGCCCGCCACCATCAATACGAACGTAAACGCCAGCACGCCCACCAACAGATAATCTTTGCCGACTTTTTCCTTCGGCTTCGCGTCTTCCTTCGGCTTCGGATTGAGTTTTTTCTTGAGCCTCTTCGTAATTCTCGCCAATTAAATCCGCCTTTCAAAAGCAATGCGTAATTATTAATTCGTAATTCGTAATTAGAGAGTGACGGGGTTTTTAATTACGCATTACGCATTACGCATTACGCATTATATTACTGCGCTCATCATCGAGCGGAAGTATGCGTCCATCGTCGGGGGATCGCATTGCATTTTCTGCCGAACCCACCATTGGATCATGTTGACAAAACTCGACGAGATGTGATCCAACAATAAATCCTCCGGCAAACCCAGCGTCCGCCACTTCGGATTGAAAAATTGCTCGTCGCGCAACAGCCCGTTCATATTCTGCTTGAAACATTCGATGAAGGTTTCATTGCGCTCGCGCGCCAACAATCGCAAGATGTATCGCTCGTCTTCCTGCAGATGATACAGAATGTGGCAGAACGCCGAAGTCTCTCGCCCGTCCGACGTGAATTTGCAATGCGAACGGCTCTTGTCGATCAGACTCCGCGCAATGTGCTCGAACAGTTCCCGACACAGCGTCTCGAGCAGCGCGTCTTTTGTCTCGAAGTGATCGTAAAAAGTACTGCGCCCGATGTCCGCCGCGTCGATGATCTCCTGCACCGTGATGCTCCGATACAACTTCCGATTGAGCAACGAAGTGAAGGCGTTGAAGATCGCCGCGCGCGTCTTTCGTTGCCTGCGATCCATTATCAATCACTCCTCCGAAATTGTTCGTTATCGACGATCGCGCCGCGATCTGAGCGTGTCTTTCCGCCGACAAATTTCTATAATGATTATATCGAAACTCGACGAAGGAGGCAACGACTATGTTTGAAAAAATCATCGACGGCTTTGAAACAACGCCCGCAATAATCGTCTCGGGCTTGTGTTTGCTCGCCGACTTCTTCATGTCCGAGCAACTGCCGCTCAATCCGGCATGGGCGAGTGTGATCATCAGCGGCTCGGCGATCTTTTATTGGGGATTTCGACAGCTGTTTTACGGCGCGGGAGTCGGGCGAATTACGTCGGCACTGCTGATGTCGATTGCAATGCTCGCGTCGATCGCAATCGGCGATCTGTTCGCGGCGGGTGAAATTGCCTTCATCATGGCAATCGGCGAGAAACTCGAGGGCTTGACGGTCGATCGGGCAAAGCGCGGGCTCGAGAAATTGATCAGCCTGACGCCGACGACGGGGCGACGAATTACTTCCGGCGGCGAGGAGATCATTGCGATCGATCGGATTGCGATCGGAGATCAATTGCGCGTGTTGCCGGGCGAGATCATTCCGGTCGACGGCGTGATCACGAGCGGGCAATCGAGCGTCGATCAATCGATCATGACCGGCGAGTCGCTCCCGATCGAAAAAAATGTCGGCGACGAAGTCTTCGGCGGTACGATCAATCGCTTCGGCTCGATCGATTTCCGCGCGTCGAAGCTCGGCGAGGACTCGTCGTTGCAGAAATTAATTCGCCTCGTGCGGGACGCCGAAGACAAAAAAGCTCCGCTCCAGCGCATTGCGGACGTGTGGGCGAGTCGATTGGTACCGCTCGCATTGCTGATTGCGATCGCGACTTACTTCGTGACGAACGACATCGTCCGCGCGGTGACGGTGCTGGTAGTGTTCTGCCCGTGCGCGTTGGTGCTTGCAACTCCGACGGCGGTGATGGCGGCGATCGGACAGGCAACAAAACACGGCGTGATCATAAAATCCGGTGCGGCACTTGAATTGATGGGCAAGGTCGACGCGATTGCATTCGACAAGACCGGCACGCTCACTCACGGGCGATTGAACGTCTCGGACGTATTGACATTCGATCGGCTGTCGCGTGAGGAGTTATTGCTGAAAGCGGCGGCAATCGAGTCGAAGAGCGAACATCCGCTCGGCAAGGCAATCGTCAATGCGGTCGATCAAAAAATGCCGTCGACGACGGATTTCGAGATGAGCTCGGGCAAGGGCGTATCGGCAATGCTCGACGGCGAGAGATTTTTCTGCGGCAGTGAGAAATTCCTGCTCGAGCGCGGCATTGAGATCGGCGACGATGATCGCAAACGCGCCAATGCATTGCGTCGGCAGGGCAAGGCGGTCGTGTTGCTCGCCGTTTGCAAGAAATGTCTGGGCGCGATCGGATTATCCGATACGCTCCGCGCGGAATCGGCAGAAGTGATCGGCGAATTGCAATCGCTCGGCGTCAAGACATTGCTGTTGACCGGCGACAATCACCGCACGGCGGATTTCTTCGCTCGACAACTCGGCATTGACGACGTGCACTCGGAATTGCTGCCGGAAGGCAAGGTCGAGAAGCTCGAAAAACTCCGCGCGGAAGGCTCGATCGTGTGCATGATCGGCGACGGCGTCAACGACGCGCCCGCGCTCAAAACTGCCGATGTCGGAGTGGCAATGGGCGTGATGGGCTCGGATATCGCGGTCGACGCGGCGGATATCGCGCTGATGAATGACGACGTCAATCGCCTGCCGTATCTGAAACGGCTCGCCAATGCCGCGAGGCGGACGATTTTCTTCAGTATCGGGCTGTCGATGGCGATCAATTTCGCGGCGATCATTCTGTCGATCGAGGGACTGTTGACGCCGACGACCGGCGCGCTCGTTCATAATCTCGGCTCGTGTTTCGTAATTCTGATTGCGGCAATGTTGTATGATCGCAACTTCGAGCAGTCCAACCGATCAAGCGTCGAGCAATTGACGCCGAGCAACGTAGCCGATCACCTCTAACTTCAAGTCTTGATGTTGCAAAAAATCGATTGCGGCGTCGGTCGACGACTTCTCGCCGCTCAAACCGACAATCATTCTGCCGAACGGGATGCCATGTATTTGATCGAGATTGCCGAACAGCATCGTGCACTCGACGCTCGGCACCGCGCGGATCATTCTCGCCAATGCCGGATCGTCCGCCGTTTCGCCGAGAAATACCAATCGGAGCAACAGTAAACTGCCCGGCGTCTCATACATCGAAATTTCATTGCCGCGAAACGCCACAGGCAATTCATTCGACAACAACACGCTGATGAATTCTTTCGTGATCTCCTGTTGCGGATTGGTAAACACGTCGACGACAGAACCTTCCTCGGCGATAACTCCGTTTGAGATCACCGCGACTTTATCGCAAATGTCTTTGATTACTTGCATCTCGTGCGTGATCACGACGACCGTCAACGCCAATTTCCGATTGATGTCTTTGATCAGCTCGAGGATCGACTTCGTCGTTTGCGGGTCGAGCGCGCTCGTCGCTTCATCACACAACAGCACTTTAGGATCACTCGCGAGTGCTCGAGCAATTCCGACGCGCTGTTTTTGCCCGCCGCTCAACTGGCGCGGGTACGCATATTTTTTGTCCGGCAGGCCAACGCGTTCCAGCCATGCCTCCGCCTCTTGTGCTACCTCTGCCTTGTCGCGCTTTTGAGCTTTAAGCGGTCCCAGCAGAATGTTGTTCAGCACGTTCATGTGCGGAAACAAATCGTAACTCTGGAACACCATGCCCACTTTTTGGCGAATCAGGTGCATGTCCTTGGTACGGTTGGAAATTACTTCGCCGTCCAGCACGATTTCTCCGCCCTGCACGGTTTCCAGCCCGTTGATGCACCGCAGCAAGGTGGATTTTCCGCAGCCGGACGGACCTAAAATGACAATGACCTCGCCTTTTTGCACGGAAAACGAGATGTTTTTGAGCACATCGTTTCCATCAAACGATTTTTGCAGGTTTTTAACTTCCAGTAATGCCATGCGCTACTCCTTCTGCCGTTTTTCAATCACGCTCGCCAAAAGCGAAAAAATCCAGCACACCGCAAAGTACATCATAAAAATGACCGCGTACACCGCAATGGAACTGGTGGGCACTTTAAGGCGGTTTCCTTCAATAATTTGCTGCCCAATTTTGACCACCTCAATCACGCCCACAAAGACGACAAGCGACGTGGTTTTTATCATGCGCGTTACCAGGTTCATAGAAAGCGGAACGAGCCGGCGGAGCGTCTGCGGCAAAATGATGTAGCCAAAAATCTGCTTGTCGGTCAGCCCCAGTGCCTTTCCGCTGTCGTACTGATGCACGGGAACGGACTGCAACGCGCCGCGCACCAAATCGCCCATTTCTGCCGTGCCCCACAACGTAAAGACCAGTATGCTTGCCGCGTCGCCGGAAAGCGAAATACCCAGCGTGCGCGTCAGCCCGTAGTATGCCATAAAAAGCAGTACCAGTTGCGGCATAATCCGCATAAATTCCAAATAGATTTTGCAGGCGGCGCGGACGGCACGGTTCCGTATGGTCATCAGCATACCAAACAGCGTGCCAAAAAAAAGGGAAAGCACCACGGAGATTGCCGCAATGCGAATCGTCACCAGTAAGCCGAGTACAAGACGGATAAAATTGCGTCCTTTAAAAAACACGCTGAATGCCGTGGAAATTGCGTCAATTATTTCCGAACTGGGCATACCGCAATCTCCTTTCTGCATACGCGCTGAGCGCTGAAATAGGCAGCAGCAGAATAAAATACGCAATCGCCAAGAGCAAGAGCGATTCATCGGTCTTATAGTACAAACCGATTAAATCCTTTGCCACGTACATCAAATCTGCCACGGCAACAATGCTGAACACGGACGTTTCCTTTATGAGAAACATGACGTTGGCGCAAAACCCCGGCACGGAGACGGAAACCGCCTGCGGAAGCACCACGTACCGCATAATCTGCGCGCGCGTCAGCCCAATGCACATGCCGCTTTCTATCTGCACCGTGCCGACGGTTTCGAGCGAACTGCGGAATGTTTCTTCCATATAACTGCCGCCCAAAAACGTCAGCCCAATAATGCAGCATTGCAACGCGCTTAGTTTGATGCCCAGATTGGGAAAGGCAAAGTACAAGAAAAACAACTGAATCAAAAGCGGCGTGTTCCGCGAAAGTTCAATGTAGACGGCGGTAATCTGTCTGAGCACGGGAACTTTATAGTACTTGATAAGCGCGCACACCAAGCCCACCACAAACGAAAGCACAATGCCCGCAAACGCAATGCGGAGCGTAAGCCAGGCGGCTTCTATATAAAGCGGCGTTACTTGTTTGATGAAGGCAAAATCCACAGTCAAATCCCGTGATAAAAATATCTTTTCCTATAAAAATAGTAGATTATGTGATTGGTGTCAATAATCACAAGAAAACTTGACTAAAATGCTAGGTTTTTATGGGGAATTATGCTAAAATTCTCTTGACAAATAAAAAGAATGCCTTTAGTATTAAAACATACTAATCCCGTAGGAAAAAGATGTAATACAAAGGAGAGCCTATGGTCGGGTCACTGGCGGACAACCTTAAAGAAATTACGTTTGATATTCTCTATGATTATGGCAAGGAACGCCCGATTGACCAGCTGAACATTCATGACCAGCCGAACAAAGATGAAATTGTTGCCCTGACCGAAAAACTGGTTCGGATTGTCTACCCCGGCTACTACAAGGACAAGGACTACAAAGTGTTCACGCCGCAGAATTCGCTGGCAGTGCTCCTAGAAGACGTGACCATCAATTTAAAAAAACAAATTGGCATCGCGCTCAAAAGTTATCACCCTGACCAGCACATTGACCAGAAAAAACTGTGCAAGGCGTCAGAAGAAATTACGCTGGATTTTTTAAAAACCATTACGCGCATTCGTTCGTACATTGATACCGACGTACAGGCGGCGCTGGACGGCGACCCTGCAGCAGAGAGCGCGGGCGAAATTATCTTGTCCTATCCGGGGCTGTTTGCCATTACCGTACACCGTCTGGCGCACGAATTGTATGTGCTTTCCGTGCCAATGATTCCGCGCATCATGAGCGAATATGCCCACAGCCAGACGGGAATCGACATCAATCCGGGCGCAAAAATCGGACGCTATTTTTTTATTGACCACGGCACGGGCATTGTGATTGGGGAGACGTCGGTTATCGGAGAGCGCGTAAAATTATATCAGGGGGTGACGTTGGGCGCGCTTTCTACGCGGGCAGGGCGCAATTTGCAGGGCGTAAAACGACACCCCACCATAGAAGACAACGTGACGATTTATTCGGGCGCGTCAATCTTAGGCGGAGATACGGTCATCGGAGAGCGGTCTGTCATTGGAGGCAATGTATTCATCACAAAATCAGTTCCCCCAAATACGCGCGTAAGCGTAAAAAATCAGGAACTGCATTTTGACGCACGAAAGCGACTGGTTAAAACAGAAGATATCGTGCTGGATGATTCATGGATTTATCATATCTAAGAAAGGGGAAAAGGTATGCAATTTATTGATTCAGTAGGAAACACGCCGCTCGTGTTGCTTGACCACATCAATCCGGAGCGTGAGCGGGTAAAAGTGTATGCAAAGGCGGAGCTGTTCAATCCGAGCGGTCTGTCATTGGAGGCAATGTATTCATCACAAAATCAGT
>CALGGX010000301.1 GCA_937916025.1 uncultured Selenomonadales bacterium | reverse complement strand
CTCCTGAAGAACGATCTCTTCCGCGGCGGCGTGGATATTGTTCATCTCGCCGACCCAGCGGAGCTGATCCGTTGACTTCATGGTCTCGGTGATGCCCCGGGCTTTGACCATGCCCTCGATCAGCGTGTCCATCCTCTCGTAACAGATGCGGTCAACCTCGGAAAGATGGTTCCATAAGGTCCCGGTCAGGATCATCTCGTTATAGACGATGGGGCGATGCTCTTTCAGATAGGCTCGGCGCATACGACCGTATTTGCCGAGAATATGATGAGGGGTCTCAGGCACGGCGATATTCGGGATGAGGTAATCGCCGACCTGTGTGTAAGTAATGTCCATGTTGAGCTCCTTTCATGGTGATAGTGATTTGACAGTTGCCGGAAAGCCTTGAAAATACTGGCTTTCACCCCCCTTTGTCACAACTGTCGTTCCATCTTGCCACAAATGAGCCGCAGTCGTGCTGTACTAGGTAATGTTAGAATCACCCTTTACAGCATACATCTCCCAAGCCCCCTTACATCGCAGAACATGACGTTCTGCGGCTACGCGATTTTTTCAAAATCGCTATCGGAGCGGTTATCGTTGATCCCGCTCCTTCTTGTGCTGCTGTTCCTGGCCGCGATCCTGGCCCAGCAGCATTTCTACGTTGGCCTTATGAATCTGTAGTTCTCGCATCTCATCACGCGCTTTGCGGTACTCCGCATAGGCTTTTTTCTTTTCTGCGAGAAGCTCCGCATATTCTGCGCTCAGGCTTTTTACGGTCGGCAGCTTTTTCAAACCGCGTTCGTCAAACGCCTTTTTTGCGGCCTGATGCAGCAGAATATCCGATTCATGCTCGGCGCGGAATTTTTTGTCGGCGTGCCCGATTCTCAATTGCGGGCATTTTGCGATTGCATTGTCGACACTTACGGCACCGATCCGATGCATCATTTGATCGCCGCAAACGAGGGCAATGCCGTCGCGATTGCCGCCGGATATCATCTTGCAACAAAAAAAATCCCCGTCATTTACATGCAGAACAGCGGAGAGGGCAATATCATCAATCCGGTCGAGTCGCTGACAAAAATCTACGCGATCCCGATGATCTTCGTGATCGGTTGGCGCGGCGAGCCCGGCGTCAAAGACGAACCGCAACATCTGTTTCAGGGGCAGGACACACTCGCGTTTCTCGATTTGATGAAGATCGATCGATTCATTCTCGACAATCAGACGACGGAGGAGCAATTGCTCGACGCAATGAAAAAATTCCGCGCCGCATTGTCGAGCGGAAATTCATGCGCGATTGTCGTTCGGAAGGGCGCGTTGACTTACGAAAATAAACTGCAATATCGCAATGAAAACACGTTGACACGCGAGGAAGCAATACGACATATTATCACGGCAAGTTGCAACGATCCGATCGTTTCGACAACGGGGAAGGCGAGCAGAGAATTGTTTGAACTCCGCGCGGAGCATTCGCATGACTTTTTGACGGTCGGCTCGATGGGGCATGCGTCGTCGATTGCGCTCGGGATTGCATTGCAGAAGCCGGAGAAAAAAGTTTGGTGCATCGACGGTGACGGTGCGATGTTGATGCACATGGGGGCGGCGGCGGTGATCGGCACTTGCGGCGCGAAGAATTTGATCCATGTCGTGATCAACAACGGAGCGCATGAAAGTGTCGGCGGCTTCCCGACGGCGGCGTGCAAACTCAATCTTGCGTCGATTGCTCGCGAATGCGGCTATGCTCGAGCAGTGACGGTCGACAATGCGGACGATCTCGATCGGGAGCTTGCGTCCGCCAAAAAATTCGACGGTGTTGTTTTGCTCGAGATCAAATGCGCGATCGGCTCGCGAAAAGATCTCGGGCGTCCGACGACTACTCCGATCGAAAACAAAAACAATTTCATGTCAACGATGTAATGAACGATTGAGGAGCGCGGAATAAGCCGGAGCTCCGCCGCAGAGATCGGAGATCAGAAACGCGATGCTCGAGACGATGATCAGCACGAGCAGATGCGAAAAGCTCCCCGTCAATTCCATTATCAAAATGCTGCCGGTGACGGGAGCTTTGACGACGGCGGCGAAAAATCCCGCCATGCCGCAAACGGTAAACAGCACCGCCCATTCGGTTCCGAACAGCCAGCTCGACGAGCCGAATGTCGAGAAGATTTTTCCGGCGAGCGCGCCGAGTACCAACAGCGGCAAAAAAATTCCGCCCGGCGCGCCCGTGCCGAAGCAGATCATCGTGAACAGAAACTTGCCGAAGAAGAAAATCAGCAACAGTCGAAACGCGAAATTGCCGCTCAACAGCTCGTCGACAAGCACGTTGCCGCAACCGAGCACTTCCGGCAGAAACAATCCGATCCCGACCGACATCGTCAGCGGGATCAAAAATTTTTTTGCGCCTTCGATCTGCAATTGCGCGTAATAATCGAGCGAGAACAACAACGATCGGGTGAACAGCGCGCCGAGTACGCCGGTAAATGCGCCGAGCATTGCGAACCATGTAAGGAACTCGATCGGATCGGCGGTAAGAGTTTTGATCATGTCGAGCGTCGGCTCGGTCGAAACGAGCGGCTCGGCATTCAACACGGGCGTGATGGTCTCGAAGACCGGACGCACGCCGAAGACGAACTCGACGACCGCCGATGCCGTGACTGCCGCCGTCATCGATACGATCAGCAATTCCGAAGAGAAACGCTTGTGCAGTTCCTCGACACAGAAGATCACTCCGGAGAGCGGCGCGTTGAAAATCGCGGCAAGTCCGGCACCGGAACCCGCCGTCAGCAGTAATTTTTCTTCAAACAGCGGCGAGCGACCGAGTCGTTGATTGAAAAAATGTCCGATGCATGCGCCGAACTGTACACTTAATCCCGCGCGTCCGAGCGACATTCCCTCGCCGATTGCCAAAACCGACGTCGCGAATTTCACGGCGAGCAATCGGAGCGGACGCGTCATTTTCATGTTGCCCTGCAAAATGCCTTTGATTTGCGGAACGCCGCTTCCGGCGATTTGCGCGTCGCGTTTGATTGCGATTGCAATGAATTGCGCCGTCAAAAAAATCGCCGCGAAAGTGATCAGCCAATCGATCGGATCGAGTTCCGTTCTCAATCGCATCAACCAAATCGGGCGGTAAATGTCTGCATTGTCGATCAGAAATCGGAAGGCGGCAATGATCGTGCCGGTGACGATGCCGACCAAGATGCCCTCGAAAAACAATCGCAATCGAAATTGCCGACGCTTGCTGAAAATCTCGTTCATTTCAATGCGTAATGCGTAATTCGTAATGCGTAATTCGTAATGCGTAATTCGTGATTCGTGATTCGTAATTCGTAATTCCAAATTTCTAATTCCTAATTCCGCATTCCTAATTCCTAATTAATAAATGTTTTTGCCGCTGAAAATCTCGATCATCTCGCGGCGTAAATTCGACGATATTTCGAGCCGCGTCTTCGGCGGCAATTCATGGGAGTCCGTGTTGAAGAGATAATTCTGAAGCTCGAGCTCTTTGATCAACATTCGCGTGTGAAACAAATTCGCCTGATACATATTCACGTCAACCGCATCGTAAATGTCCAAAATCTCGTCGCTGATATATTCCTGTATCGAAGTCATCTTGTTGTCGATGAACAATTTTCTGCCGGTGACGTCGCGAGTAAAGCCGCGCACGCGATAATCCATCGTGATGATATCGGAATCGAACTGCCCGATCAAAAAATCGAGCGTCTGCAACGGCGTGATCTCGCCGCACGTCGAAACATCTATGTCGACTCGGAACGTCGCGAGGCTCGTCTCGGGATGAAATTCCGGATACGTATGCACCGTGACGTGGCTCTTGTCGAGATGCGCGACGACCGTTTCGCGTTGCCCTCGATTGATCGGACGTTTCTGCCCTGCCGATATTGCCGCTTCTTCGGCGATCAAAATCGTAACGCTCGCGCCCTGCGGTTCGTAATCTTGACTTGAAATGTTGAGAATCCGCGCGCCGATCATTTCCGTCACACGCGTCAAGATGTTCGTCAATCGCTCGGAGTTGTACTGCTCATCAATATATTTGACATAATCATGTTGATCGCGTTGTGATTTGGCGTAGCAGATATCATAAATATTGAAGCTGAGTGACTTCGTGAGATTGTTGAAGCCGTAGAGCTTGAGCTTTTCTTCCAACGAACCAATCCTCCCGCTATATTATTAAAGCCCCGGACGACTCATCCGAGGCTGAACATTTCATTTTGATGGTGGAGGCAAGGGGGCTCGAACCCCTGACCTCAACGCTGCCAGCGTTGCGCTCTCCCAGCTGAGCTATGCCCCCTGCTGACTTCAATCAACGTCAACGATTTTATCACAAAAAATTTCTGTGTCAAGATTTTTTTCGGCAAAACGATTGCATGTTGCGCCGCAATGTTGTATACTGCCATCAGCTGAAAATCTAATGAAGCGGCTGATATTAGATGAAAAAAACTTTTGTTTGAGGTGAAGTGCATTGGGGATATTGAAGGGCGGCTTGAAAAAAGCAATCGCATTGATGATGGCGGGCGCGATCATAACGGCGGCTCCGACGGCGGTTTCGGCAAAAAGAATTCATGATCCGAAAGTTGATGCGAAGATCGAAAAACGACATCAAAATTCCGGCAGTCAAACGATCAATCTCACGGCAAAACAAAAAGTCGAGAGGAATCGCGCAAGTCTGCAGGAACTCATCGATGCGATTTTGCATCCGAATGAGGAGCCGCCGACGCCGGTTGAAGACGAAGAAGACACCGAGTGGGAAGATTGGAATGACGAAATCGAGTTCAGCATTCCGACGACATATTCGTCGACGGATCCGTCGATCCTCGGCACGCCGATGGCGAGTCAAAGTCAATGCGTACGCTATCTTCTGCGAAACAATCCGAATCCCGATATAGCGGTATCGGCTGAAGAGATCGTGCAGTTGTATTATGAAGAAGGCGAGCGCGAAGGAATTCGCCCGGACGTTGCACTCTGTCAGGCATTCAAAGAGACGGGATTTTTCCGCTACGGAGGAACGGTTACGCCCGATCAAAACAATTATTGCGGACTCGGAACGACTTCGGCTTACGTCAAAGGCTCGTATTTTCCGAATCCGCAAATCGGCGTCCGCGCGCATATTCAGCACTTGCTCGCCTACTCGTCGACGCGACGACCGACAACTCCGATCGTCGATCCGCGCTATTCAATCGTGCGCAAGGCTTACGGCAAAAGAACACTCGGCAATTGGCAAGACTTAAACGGGCGTTGGGCGGTGCCGGGCAAAGAGTACGGGCAACAAATTCTGTCGATGTTCAATTCGATGCTTCTGCAGCCGCGCTGAATTGGAAAGAGTTCGCTTCCTTTCGGAACGGGCTCTTTTTAAGGTTCCCAAGCCCAAGCTCTGCGCATAGAGTTCAAAGTACGACAGCGCAATGATCGGATCGGCATTCTCGCAACCGGCAATTGCCTTTGCTTTATTGACGGAGACCGCGATCATCGACGGCGCGCCGCGATAAACGTAATCCGCGCCTTTTTCGTATTGCGCTTTGCAGAATTGCATAATCGGCGAAGGATTTTCGACGGCAAACATTTTTTCGTAAGTGAATTTTGAGATCGCGCGCATCTTTTCCGCCGTGCCGACGATTGAGAAGTGCAGAGTATCAACGTTGCTGCCCGTGGGAGGATATGCGAGCATTTCGATCAGCTTGGAAATTTTTTCCGACGGAACGTCTTGCTTTTTGTAGGAGCGAAAACTCCGTCGCGATTTGATCAGCATCAAAAGCTCTTCGGCGGAGCCGTACGCGACGGGCTCGGAGTCGTCGGGATTTTTGCCGCCGAACGACAGCGCACTGAATACACTTGGTTTTGTCGATTGCAATGCTTTTTATGTAAAACTCTCCCTGTGATTGATATTAAAACACGGCGTTTGAATTACGGTTTGACGTTTGAAACGTCGAGCATGCCGAGCAGGAACTCTGCAGGAATGCCGACGATCACCGGCTCCGGCTTGAGCTCGTCGTCGAGCCCCGCCGCCTTCGCTTGCGCCGCACGCACTTGCGCTTTTCGATTGCCGAGCTCCTTCAATTGCCGGATGTTGGTGAACAGTTCCTGCTCCATCTCGAGGAATTTCTTCGAGCGTTTGCGCCGCAACGTCCAATAATCGTCTTGGACGGACTCGAGCGGCGATTTTTGTTGCCTGCTCCACGACTGCCCGCGATATTCTTCCTTCGTTGCGCCGAAGCTGTGAACGCCATAGTGTTCGAGGCTCGGCGTCACGAGATTCGCGTACGTCGGCGTCGACAGATTGTTGCGGATCGAATCGAGCACCCACGCCTCATATTCCGGATCGGCTTGCATTGCTTCATAGCCTTTATCCGAAATCAC
>CALGGX010000300.1 GCA_937916025.1 uncultured Selenomonadales bacterium | reverse complement strand
CCGTCATCCGCCAATTGTACGCGCCGTACAGATCGCCTCCGCGCGGAATCGGCAAGGCGCGATACGTCGCATAGCCGGAGAGGATCGAGCCGTTGACGCTGACGGTATCGATCGCATGCTCTTTGAACAGCCACCTGTCCATCGCCGGCAAATCATTCATGTCGGTCAAATTCAAAATGAGATAGCTGCGCTTCAGATTGAGTGCCGTGCCTTCCCGAGCCGATTGCGCGGCATACGAAGTCGTTGGAATCACCGACAAGCCGAGCGCGAGTCCGCAACAAATTGCCGCCGCCGCCTTCTTCCAAGCCTTCATAAAATCACCCCCATGATTTTTGGATCGAGTGTATCAAAGTCGGAGTGATTTTTCTAATGCCGATATCGCAAATCAATTATCCGGAATCGGCATCGACCGCGCGGAATTGCTTAATCAGCAAGTCGATGAATTTATATTTCGCCGAACGCTTGTCGATGTTTCTGCGATACGCCAGACTGAATATCTGCGTCTCGGGCAAAATTAAATGCTTGAAATCGGTATTCGTCATAATCCGTTGGCGTTCATCAAGCAGAACATAGCCCGTGCCGCGCTTCAATGCCATTATGATCGAATCAATGTTGTTCAGCATTTTGATTTTGGGCGTGATGTTGTACTTGGCAAAGATTTTTTTTGTTGCCGGTCCACTCGAGCGGCGATTTTTCGTCAGTGAAAGCGTAGTAAATTTGATCTCTGAAATCCTCGAAGCGAAGATCAATTTTATCGGCGAGCGGATTGTTTGCCGCGAAGACAACCGCACGATGCACTTCGCAAATGTCTTCGACAATCAAATTTTCATCGCCGGACAACGGTTCTTTAAGTCCGATCACGAAGTCGAATTGCCCGACCTTCAAGCCGTCGAGCAACGCGGTATTGTTGCCGCTTCCGATCTGAAGATTGACGTTCGGATTGTTTGTAATAAAGTGTTCGACGGCATCTCCGAGTGAATCCGTGAGATCGCAACCGTGAAATACACCGAACGCAATCCGCCCCGCATTGATTTTTACATGCATTTGCCGAATTTCGAGCAGGCGCGTCCGAAATTCCCGCAACAGTCTTTGGAAGTCTTCGCCTGCCGACGTCAATGCAAGTTCGCGGCGTCCGCGCCGGATCAATTCGACGTTGAGCCACTTCTAAAAAGCAATCGATTTGATCCGAATCAATTTGCATTCGCGCCGCCTCCCGACTTCAAATTGCGCTTCCATCTCAACAGTCGATGATACGTGATTGCAAATCGATGCGCCTCGTCTCGAATGCGTTGCATCAAGTAGAGTGCTTCGGACTCGCGCGGCAATTCGATCGGCTCGTTCGAGCCCTCGACGAAGATCAACTCGAACTGCTTCGCAAGCGCGACGATCGGAACGTTCGGATGGAAAGGACGAATGATCTCGAGCGCGGAATTTAATTGCCCGAGTCCGCCGTCGATCACGATCAGATCCGGTAACTGCTCCGCGCGGAGCTTCGAGTATCGTCTGAAAGTGACTTCGCGCATCGACGCAAAATCGTCCGGCTTGCCTTCCGTCGAGCGGATTTTGAATCGCCGATACGATTTTTTCTCGGGCTCGCCGTTGACGAAGACAACCATCGACGCCACCGTCTCCGAGCCTTGATTATGAGATATGTCAAAGCATTCCATTCGGCTCGGGCGCGACGGCAATCGAAGATATTTTTGAAGTTCGTCGACGCCGACAGAAAAATCTCGCGGCGCGAGCGGCAGAGAATTTTTTGCGTTGATGATCTTCTGAATTTCGGCGAGCTTTTTGACGGCAATGATTTTGTCTCGAAACAGCGCGGCGCGCTCGAAATCGAATTGCTCGGCGGCGGCTTGCATTTTCGAGGCAAGTTCGTTTTCAATCCGCTCGGTTTGACCGTCGAGAAAAAGCGCAACCGATTCGACGAGCTCGGCGTATTCGGCTTTGTCGACGGCATGAATGCACGGCGCGAGGCAACGCTTGATATGAAATTCGATGCACGGGCGTTTGTGGAATTGTTTGCACGTCCGAAGCGGGAAGATTTTTCGGATCAATTTGAGCGACTCGTTCATTGCGGACGCGTTTGTGTAAGGTCCGAAATATCGTCCGCCGTCGTCAATGATGCGTCGACAGATGCACGCGCGCGGAAATTCTTCGGCAGTGAGTTTGATGCACGGATAATTTTTGCCGTCTTTCAGCAGGACGTTGTAACGCGGCTGATGTTTCTTAATCAACTCGCACTCGAGAAGAAGAGCCTCGACTTCAGATTTTGTCTCGCGCATTTCGATGGCAGAGGTTCGCTCGACGAGCGTCCGTTCTTTGATCGATTTGTCGAGACAATGTTGCCGAATGCGGGTTCGGATATTGATCGCCTTGCCGACGTAGATGATCTCGCCTTCGGCATCTTTCATGATGTAAACGCCCGTCACCTCGGGCAGAGTTTTGATCAATTCATCGTCAATCATTAGTATCACCCGGCTTTACACGGCAGTTTGTTTTTTGATATCATAATTTTAAAAGGAGGAGGGATAAAATATGGCAAACAGCGATTTCAATGATCTCGGTTTTGAATTGCAACGTCAGCGAAAAAACAGTCGCGATTTTCTCATCAATGGGCAGGACATTCGGATTAAATCACGCCGGAGCGGATGTACATCAAATTCGTGGTCATGAAGTCTGCAGTTGCAATCCGAAAAAACGATGTCGTTGCACGCGGCATTTTGATTTCAAACAGCGAAGTCGGGCGCGGCAATCTCCGCGTCGAACTCTTCGTTTATCGACTCGCTTGCGAAAACGGATTGATATTGCCGGACGCGCCGCAAAAAAAATTTCGGAAAGTGCATCGAGGCGCGCCGATTAAAAATCCATGCAATTGCGAGTTGCCGATTGATTTCGGATTTAACTCGCAAAAGACTTTAAACTCGACGACGAAGAACTGTCCGCCATCAGAATGCAAGTGCCTTCAACATCGACACTCACGCTTTACGATATGATAAATGCCGTGACGGCTTCGGCGCATTTGGCAAAGAATTACGAGCGCGCCATCGCATTGGAACGACTCGGCGGCGAGATTCTCAACTCTCTTGAGCATTGAACATCTCGACGAGCTCTCGAAGTGTATCGACATTCCCAACATTGCCCGGGAAGATGATGTAACTCATGCCCGGGAATTTACTCTCCGCTCCGAGTTTCCAGACCGGAATTCCGGGCTTGACTTGACCAAGCACCAACGCGCGTTTCACTCCCAAGCCGAGCGTACCGACATCGCTCGATGTGATCCCGCCTTTTGCAATCAAAAAGCGCGGGCGAGTTTTGATGCGCTTGACGATAACCGCCAGTGCCGCCGAGATTTTTGTCGAAAAAGCCAGCGACGCTTCCTTCGACGACAGCGTCATCAATTGCCGAGAAGTGTAAATCACTGCCGTGCGTCCTTCGGACATACTCTCCTCCGCCGCGCGGATGATCGGCTCGACATCGAGATTGCCTACGTCGAATTCGATGAAGTCAACGCCGTCAACCGCCTTCAGCGCATTCAACTGCTCCGTCGTCTTCTTGACATGCGAGCCGACGATGATCAAGCCGCCGTTCGGATTTTCATCATCGATCAATTCCTCGCGCGCGAGCAGCGGACGATCGCTTACATCGCCGAGCACTTTCGGCAATGCCGCCGCCGTTCGGAACAGGAAATTCTTCCCCGACATCATCGCCTTCACCAGCGCAAACACGAACACTTTCACGTCGACGTAAGCGACCGCGTTGACGATCACTTTGTTAAACTCCGAAACCTGCTCGAGCCGCGCGGCAATTTCATCAACATTAAACGCGCGAAGCTCGTTAATCGAAATGCTCATCACATCAGACGCTTTGTATTGCCCGTCCGATTTCTCTTCGATATACTCCGCCAAATTCGACCGAGTGTAGCCGAAGGTTTTATCGCTCGCGAATTCCGTTTCGGCGGCAGGAATTAAAAACTCGCCGTCCTGAACGTAATGCACGTCGTTGATCGTGAACCGCCCGCCTTCGGCAAAGAAAGGCATCAGCACCTCGCCGTCGATCGGATATCCCTCGCGCTCAAACGTCTCGCGCACGACTTCCGTTTCGAGCGGATAATGCCCGCGCAAGGTCGAGTCGCTCCGACTGATCACGACGAATTTGCGATTGAATTTCTTCGACGCGCGCACGATCCTCTCGGCGATCGATTGATGAACCTCCCGCGTCTTTTCTGCAGAAAGTGCCCGCGAGTTCGTCAATAAAAAAAACATCGGATTCGGTTCCGCAAAGCCGCTCTCGATCGCTTCTTCGGACCAATCGGTGTAGACATTGACGCCGTTGACGGTTTGCACTCCGGTCGGATCGTCGTCGAGCACGATGATCTTTCGATTGAAAGCCTTCAATGCAACGTCGAGCGTATAATCGATCGTCGCGTCGTCAATCGCCGCTATGGCGGAAAACATTTCTCTCTTCAACACTTTTGTCATATAACATTTGCCTCCTACAATATCGAGATCGGATCGATGTCGATCGTCACGTCTTCTCGACTATGCCAATTTTTTTGTCGAATGAAGCCGCGCACCCGATCCGGTTCGTTCGTCTTGATTAAAACTACGAAGCGATACAATTCATGCCAATGCGCAATCATCGCCGTTGCAGGTCCTATCACTTCAGTCCGCGCCTTTGACTCGAATTCCGCGCGGAACGTGTCGACAATTTCTTGCGCCCGCAATTTCGTCTTCTCCGCGTTCTTGCCGACGAGCAGAATTTTGATCAATCGGCTGAACGGCGGATAAAACAATTCCTCGCGCTTGGGCAATTCA
>CALGGX010000299.1 GCA_937916025.1 uncultured Selenomonadales bacterium | reverse complement strand
AGATAATAAATATTTTTTAGAATATTCTTTTCCTCTAATTGATAAAGTGCTTAAAAAAATAAATATTTCTTCGAGTATTGAATTAATTCATTCTCGTTATTTTATTACTTATTTTGATAATTTTATAAAGGGTGGGATTATAGAAAATGTTTTTGCTGAAAAAATGCGGCGCGTTTTCGACAATCGGAATAAGTTCGGCGGGCGGTTTCGTGCACAACCTCGGGCAACTCGCAATCGCCGTCGTCCTCACGAACGGCATTCGGCTGATCAATTATCTGCCGATACTCGGCATTTGCGGCATCTTGACGGGAATGATGATCGGAATTATCGCGGACGGCATCATTCAACGCCTGAAGATCATGTAATTGACGTTTGGAAAAATTTTTGCCGCCCGATCTTCGCCCGTCACGAAAATCGCCGTGCTCAAAATGTCGGCAATCGCGCAGCAATTTTCGAGATCGCCGTCGACGACGACGCTCACGGCTGAAATTCCGTTCTCGACCGGCGCGCAAGTTCTCGGATCGATGATGTGATGATACCGCCGCCCGTCGACAATGAAGAACTTCATGTAATCGCCCGAAGTCGACAGCGCGGCATTTTCGAGTTCGATCACATCAATCAATTCATCGGGCTTGCTCGGTTTTTTCAAGCCAACATTTTTTTTGCCGACGGCGAAGAGCGTGCTCGTACCGAAATCGATCAGCCCGTCGTCGATGCCGTTTTCGACAAAAATCTTTCGAACTTCATCCGCCGCATATCCCTTGGCAATGCCGCCGAAATTGATCGAAACACCCGCGCGATCTGTATTGACACTGCAATCTTCGGCGCGCAATTTCAGATGTTCAAAGCCAACGCGAGACTTTACTTCTTCGATCTCCGCTCCGCGCGGAACTCTCGGATTTTCATCGCCGAAATTCCACAATTCGATCGCCGCGCCCAATGTCACGTCGAACGCTCCGTCCGTCCGATCATGAAATTCCCGCGCGAGCTCGAGCATCTCAAACGTCTCGCGATTGACTTGAATGAACTCTCCGTTTCCGGCGGCGGCGTTCATTTTTTTTGTGTCGACATCAAAAATCTTCTCGAGCTCCGCAATTCGTCGAAACGATTGATCGATCGCCTTCCGCGCGGAACTTCCGTTCGCTTTTAACGTGATGATCGTGTGCATTGCAATCTCGCTCCGCTCGATCTGCTCCGACTTGCCGCAACCGCCGAGCAACAACACGATCAAAATCGCCGTCAACAATTTTTTCATGCCTTCCTCACTCCGATAAAAATTCATTGCAAATCATTCTTGATTGTAGTATATTAGCAAGCAAAATCAATAATCATTATTGACAAACGGAGGAGATCATTTTTGGAAGCAACGGAGCTGTTTGCAAAAGGCGGACCGGTGATGTACCTTCTGCTGTTGTGTTCAATTGCGGTGGCGGCAATCGGCATCGAGCGATTTCGGTTTTATCGGTACGCGAAACAAGACAGCGATAATTTTTTGAATGCACTCCGCGATCGGCTCGGCAATGCCGACATCGACGCGGGCTTGGCTCTGTGTCGAAACGAGAGCGGCAGTTTGGGAGCGGTGGCGCGCTCGGGAGTCGAGGCGGCCGTCAAAGGCGAAGATATTGAATTGGCGATGCTCGGCGCGCACGACGAAGAAGCATCGAAACTCCGCGCGCGATTGAATTACTTGTCGATGATCGTGACGCTCGCGCCGTTGCTCGGACTGCTCGGAACCATCAGCGGCATGATCGAGTCGTTCAACATCTTCGCGGTGCAATCCGGTCAGCCGCTGGCGATCACCGGCGGAATCGGCGAGGCATTGATCGCGACGGCGACAGGACTTTGCGTGGCGATCTTCGCGCTGATCGTCCATACGTATTTCGCGCAGAAGCTCGACGAAATTCTCACCGTCCTCGACAAAACCATGAACGTCGTCTTGTTGTCATTGCAGAAGAAGGTGGCGTGAATGCGGCGGAGAGATTTTCGCGTCAACGCGCAACCGACCGTCATGATCATTCCGATGATCGACATAATGTTGTTCCTGCTCGTCTTCTTCATGATCAGCACGATTTACATGGTGCAGACAAACACTCTGCAAGTGAATTTGCCGCAAGCGACGAGTGCAAACATGGAAACGCGTCCGACGGTGGTTCCGATCACTATATTGCCGGACGGCGGAATTTTGTTTGACAAGGATGGCGTTCCGAGCGGCGAATTGGCGTCGAGAGTGCATGCGGCATTGGAATCGAATCGCAACGTGGTGTTTGTGTTGCGCGGCGATCGCTCGGCGAGATACGAGAGCGTCGTGGCGGTGCTCGATCTGCTTAAAAAATCCGGCGCAAAACACGTGTCGATCGCGACGGAGATTGCAAAATGAAGGCGTATTCGACATATTGGCGAACGACGATCTTGGCATCGATTGTATTTCATCTGTTGACATGGTTGGGCGCGGTGTATGTGTTGCCGCATTTGATGCCGGAGCCGCGCCTTGAAATCGTACAGGAAATGGATTGGATCGACGTGGATTTATCGGAACCGGAACCTGTCGTTATATCCGAAGAAGCAATTCCGATAGAAGAGGCGGCTTCGGAGCCGGAAGAAGTTTATTCCGAATTCGACTTCCCGCCGTTGGTGATACCGGACTTGCCGCCGATTGAAACGCCGGTGCTCGAACCGCCGCCGCCTCCGCCGCCGCCGACACCGAAGATTGAAACTCCGCCGCCGCCGCTTCCGAGCAAGGCTTCAATTGCAAAAGACGAAGGCGAAGCCGCGAAGAAACTCGACGAAGCACTCAAAAAAGACGACGCGGAGAACTCGGAAATTGTCGTGGCGAAGGGCAAACAACAATTGGGCGAGCCGCCGATCACTTTATCGGAAGCATATCCTCCGAAAGGCGGCGGATTGAATTACGGCGGCTATGTCAGCGTGGCGGGGACGATCGGCAAGGACGGCATGGTTAAGAAGACGAAGATCATGCGCACGTCCGGGCGAATGATGGTCGATCAAATCGCGATGACGGCGGCGGCGAAATGGACATTCAAACCCGCGCTCGATCAAGAAGGCAAGCCCATGGAATGCGACAAGATCATTACATTCAATTTCAAAAACTTTTTATGACGGCGGTGATTGACGGCGATGAAGAAATTGTTATTGACGGTTTTGACGGCGATAATTCTGATACAGTTTTCGACGGGCGAGGCGGCTCCGAAATGGCATGAATTGGCGAACCAAATCGAAGCGACGATCAATGAAGCACTCGACATATATCGGACGGGCGACGGACGCGCGGCTAAAGAGAAAATCAACGACGCGTATTACGGCATTTACGAAAAAGAAGGCATGGAAGGCGCGCTCCGCGTAACGGTTTCGAGCAAATCGGTCGGCATTACGGAGTATCAGTTCTACAAGGTGAAGAAGGCGATGCTCGCGGGCGATCCGATTGAAAAAGTCGAGCAGGAAGCGGCGACGTTGATTGAAATGGTGCACGAGAACGTTACGGCAATGGAAAATGCGCACGGCTCGCAAGGCGGTTGGGCGTCGTTTTTTCCGGCGTTTTTAATCCTGTTGCGCGAAGGTCTCGAAGCGATTTTGGTTTTGGTCGCGATCATCGCGTACCTTCAGAAAAGCGGCAACGAGAAATATCTCGACACGGTATATAACGCAATGATTGCGGCGATTATCGCGAGCTTTGCAACGGCGTATCTGTTTGCGACGGTATTGGAATCGACGGCGGCGGGTGCCGGGCGCGAGATTCTCGAAGGCGCGACGGCGTTGTTTGCGGTCGTGGTATTGATCGGAACGAGCGCGTGGCTCGGCGGCAAAGCGGATGCTCGCGAATGGAAGAAATACATTCAAGGCATGGTCGACAAGTCGATGACGAGCGGCAAGGCGAAAGCACTCGCGCTGGCGGCATTTTTGGCGGTGTATCGCGAAGGCGCGGAAGTCATTTTGTTTTACCAGGCGTTGTTCAACAACTCATCGGCGGATGTCGAAATGATCTGGGCGGGCTTTATCGCGGGCGGCGTCGTGATTGCGATTTTGTTTTTCGGCTTGCAACATGGCGTGTTGAGAATACCGCTGAAGCCGTTCTTCCTGTTTACGAGCGTGCTGATGTATCTATTGGCGGTGACGTTCGCGGGCGGCGGCATCAAAGAATTGCAGGAAGGCGGAGTGATCTCGCAAAGTCCGATCGAAAATCTGCCGGTGCCCACAATCGACGTGCTCGGAATTTATCCGACGTACGAAACGTTCGGCATTCAAATTGCATTGCTCGCGCTCGGCGTCGGAGCGTATTTGTACCGCCGTCATCAACAGCAACAGAGCGAAGAGTCGGTTGCGTAAAAAAAAAAAAAGCCGTGCAAATCCGCGCGGCTGATTTTTTTGCGATCACTTGAATCGGATTTGCAGATTGAGGTTGATGTACTTGCGATTGTCGTCGCCGACGTATATCGAGGCGAAGTCGTGCTTGCCGGTCGACGGCGTTTCGAGCTTCGTGTGGTTGAGCAGGTATGTCTCGAAACTGTCGCGATTGTAGAGATGATAGGCAATGACATCGCCGGATTCTGTGACGATGATGTAGCCGCCGTTCGCTTCGTCGATGCCGCTCCATTGCTTGGAAGGATTGAGACCGAGCGCGACCGCGCACAGAAATTTCTTGAGTTTGTGTCGGTAAATGCCGGCGACATTGAGGTTGAACGGATTGCGCTCTTCAAGAAAGGAAGCGATTTCGGCGCAGTCCGAGATGCCTTCGACGTAATGAAATTTCAGCGTTTCGGCGAGGATTTTTTCCATGCCGAAGCAGATAAACAGCAGATTGCCTGAGAATGTTTCATTGACGGTCGAGACGAACTGCAATGTGTCAAGTCGACGCATCCGATCTTTGATCTTACTTCGCGTGTCGATCGCATTGATCGCATGCATTTCATCATCCGACATATCGCCGACGAAGTATCGGAAGTTCGTCGCGCGCGAGGCATTCAGCAGAGTAGGCGCGCCGCCCAAATCGGATTTGATGGAATATCCGCAGATTCTGTTGTAATTCGTGATCGGATCGTGCACTTGCAGAGTGATGTCGGTCTTGTCGCCGGAACCGGCTTTGATTCGCTTGCACTCGAGTTTGCTCATGATCGCGTCCGCGCCGTCGATCGAAAATGCGCCGCTGCCACGCTCGATCGCATCGAAAATCGTCGTTGCCGCCTCGGCGAGTTCGGCAGTCGAAATCGTACGAATGCGTGCGTCATTCAGATACAGCGTGACGTACTTCCGATCGCTCCGCCGATACTCGATCTTATTGAAATTAATCTCGTCACGCAGAACTTTCAACACCGGCAAGTAGCAGTCTTCGACTTTGCGCAGTTCCTCGTCGGCTGAATACAGTCTGCCGTCCGCAAGCAATCGCAACAACACGTACAGCTCGCTCCACTCGCCTTTATTGCCCTTCATCAGTCGATCACCAACCTTATGCACTTCGCAATCCGCTCGACCACGTTCACCGATACCGTGTTGCCGAATTGTTTATAAAGATGAGTATCGGCAACCGGCAATTCGTAACTGTCGGGGAAGCCCTGCAGACGTGCCCATTCGCGCGGCGTCATCTTCCGCACGTTTTCGTCATTCACCCGTCCTTTGATCTTCGTCGTCGGAATTGTCGAGTGCGGGCGACTGTCGACAATTAAATTCTTCTCGCGCCCCATCCCGCCGCATACCAACGCTCCGGCTATTCCGTCAATGTCTCTCAAAATGTAACCGAAGCCGTTGCCCGCCGCTTCGTGCCGCGCTTTGTGCTCGCGCAAGACATTCAAGTAAACGTCGCTCAGATAATACTTCGCGGGGATCGGCGCATCTTCCATGATATCGGCAATCGTCACCTTCCGATTGAGCGGCTCCGGAAATTCAAATCCGTCGTCGGAAATGTCATCGCGAAAACACACCAGATATATCCGCTCGCGATTTTGCGCCAGCCCGTAATCTTTGCTGTTCAATACTTTGTAATGCACTCTGTAGCCGATTGATGCAAACGCCGCGCGGATCACTTCAAACGTCTTGCCTTTGTCATGAATCACCAAGCCCTTGACATTCTCGCAGAAGATCACTTTAGGCTTCACGCGCTCGCATATCCGAACCACATCCATAAACAGCGTCCCGCGACATATGCCGCGATAATTGTCTTCAAAGCCGTCGCGCCGCCCCGCCAATGAAAATGCCTGACACGGAAATCCCGCCAGACAGATATCAAAATCCGGCACCGCATTTTCATCGACCTTCGTAATATCGGAATCGACAATCGCCGAGCCGACATCGAAATTCGCGAAGTACGTCTTGCGCGCGTATTCATCCATCTCGCACACGTACACTGTTTCGGCAGCATTACCGATCGCTCTGTCG
>CALGGX010000298.1 GCA_937916025.1 uncultured Selenomonadales bacterium | reverse complement strand
GCATTTGGCAATTCCGTTGATTGTGATCGTGTGGTTGTTGGTGAGCGGCTACAGTCCGATGCGCGCGGCGTTGGTCGCGATGATTTTGTCGATTGTCTGTTCGGCATTGCGGAAATCGACGCGAATGAAGCCGATCGAGATCGTTCACGGATTGGAAAAAGGCGCGCGCGGAGTGCTCGGCGTATTGGTGGCATGCGCGGCGGCGGGCATCATAATCGGCGTCGTGACGAAGACGGGCGTCGGTTTGAAAATGGCGTCGGGTTTGCTCGAACTGTCGGGCGGATTGTTGTTGCCGTCGATGTTTTTCACGATGCTGACGGCGATAGTGCTCGGCATGGGCGTTCCGACCACGGCGAACTACGTCATCACGTCGACGATTGCGGCACCGGCATTGATACAGATGGGCGTACCGATCCTTGCGGCGCATATGTTTGTGTTCTACTTCGGCATCATAGCGGACGTGACTCCGCCGGTCGCGCTCGCGGCGTATGCGGGAGCGGGCATCAGCGGCGGCAATGCGCTCAAGACCGGCGTCAATGCCTCGAAGTTGGCGATTGCGGCGTTCATCATCCCGTACATGTTCGTGCTGAATCCGGAGCTGTTATTGATTGACGGCGTGACGGGCGGATTGATGTTGTCGCTGTTGACGGCGATTGTCGGAATGATTGCGCTGTCGAGCTCGCTGATCGGATTTTTGGCGCGACCGATGTCGATGTTGGAGCGTGTGATTCTTGGCGGCGGCGGTTTGCTGATGATCAAACCGGGGATTTTGACGGACGTGATCGGGCTGTCGATCTTCGCGGCGATTTTCGTGATGCAATTGCGTAAGAACCGCACGGAGGCGGATGACGATTCGGACGGGGAAGATGTCGAAGACGCTCACTCGCATTAACAACTTAAATCCGGCGGCAGATCGGAAATATCTTTCAATCGCTTGCCGTCAACCAAATTGTTAAGTGTTTCGATGATGTCTTCGCGCCCATGTCGAGCATATTCCCGAACGGCTTCGAGCAGTTCATACAACGCAAAGTGATATACGCAATCCACATCGCCGGTTCCCATAGCCAATGACGCAATTCTTGACGGCAACGGTTCGCCGGTAACGACGACAATGTGCGGCAGATGCCCCTTGCGATTTCTGATCAAATTCAATGCTTCCGTTCGACTGTTTTGCGCGCGATCGCTTCGCATCGTCCATTTCGCCGAGATCGACGCGTGCAAGATCGGTTTGCCGCCGTTGCATTTTCTCAAAGCCGCCATTCTTCCGACTTCGGCATTGACAATGCACTGCGATTGATTGATCTCTTCGTCGTCGCAAAGATCGCGGTAAATGACTATGTCGGGCGCGATCATGTAATCGTTGCCGAGCATCGTTGCAAGCAATCGATTGTCGTCGACAATTTTCGACAAATACGCAAGATGTTCGTATTGCGCGAAGTCGGAAGTTTTAACGGCACTCTGATTGCCTGAATTCAACACTGTCCAATTGCCGGGACGCAAGTGCTGAAGTTTCGGAAACGTGTCGGCGATGAACTGCATCGTCGCCTGCTCGAACAACGTTTCGGCAGTTTGACCTTTGAGTTTTTGCTCGATACATGCGCCAAGTTTTTTCGCAATGAGTCTTGCAATCGACTTGGAAGGTGCGTTGCTTGCGTCGGCATTGGAAGCCGTACCGTCTTCAGTCAACGTTAGTACTTTGTTGTCGATCAGAAATTTGTGGTACTCTTTGCGAGCATCGAGAATCAACACGTTTTCCATATTCAAGGCACTTTCTTATCTCGATACCGATCCGTTCGGCAACGGGCGGCGGGAATGCATTACCGATCATTCGACAAGCGATCGTCTTGCGAGTTCCGAAATTCCAATCCGGCGGAAAGCCTTGAATTAAAGCAAGCATTTCTTTCGTCAAACGCGGCATGCCTTGAAAGTTCTCATCAGGCGCGTCATTTGCCACTCCGCAACCGTCGACGCCGAGTTCTGCCCATGCCTTTCGCGCTCGCATCGGTCCCAAATCCGGTTCGCCATGTTTTTTACTCCCGCCGACGATTGTAGGAGCAATTCTGTTTGCGCGTTTAACCCAAGCATCGAGCCCGCGCCAATTATTCTTGCCCATCAACGGCTTAAGAAGTTCACCGACCGTAGGCATCTCTATGTTTTCAATCGTCGGAAACGCAAACGTGCCGGATTCTTCATTGCGAATGCCGACAATCACAACGCGCGGACGAAGTTGCGAAACTCCAAAATCCGATGCATTGACGAGTTTAATTTCGACGCGATAGCCGAGATGTTGTATGTCGTCGAGGATTTGTTTGCGATAATCATCAAATTTCTTATCCAAAAACCCGCGAACATTTTCAAGCAGGACGGCGCGCGGTTTAATCTCTTCGATCAATCGAATTGCTTCCGGAAACAGATCTCGTTCGTCATTTTGACCGAGTTGTTTTGAGGCAATCGAGAACGGCGGACATGGAACGCCTCCGGCAAGCAGATCGATGCCGATGTAATCTCTGCCGCTGAAGTCGCGCACATCTTTGCAAAGCACATTCCATTGCGGACGATTGCTCCTCAACATTTCGCAATAGTCTTTTTCGTATTCGATCAAAGCCGCATGAGAAAAACCGGCGCGTTCCAGACCGAGTGCCTGCCCGCCCGCGCCGGCGCATATTTCAACACACTTAAGCAATGCGTTGTTCATCAAATCAATTCTTTCAAGACGATGGTCTGATCTCTGTTCGGACCGACCGATACAATCCCGAGTGCAATGTCGGTGACTTCCTCCATTCGCTCGAGATATTTTTTTGCATTCGTCGGCAATTGATCATACGATCTGATATCGCTGATGGGAGTCTTCCAACCGTCAAACGTCTCGTAAACCGGTTCGACGCGCGCGAGCACTTTCAATGACGCCGGAATTTCGTCGATGATCTCGCCGTCGAGTTTGTAGCCGACGCACATCTTGATCTCGTCAAACGTATCGAGAATGTCGAGCCGAGTCACCGCCATGTAATCGATGCCGCTCAATTGTCCGGCGTATTTCACAACGCAAGCATCGAGCCAGCCCGTCCGACGAGGACGACCCGTCACCGTGCCGAATTCATGTCCGCAATTTCTGATCTTCTCGCCGATGTCATTCAACTGCTCTGTCGGAAAAGAACCTTCGCCGACGCGCGTGCAATACGCCTTGACGACGCCGCCCACGCAATCGAGACGCTTCGGAGCAACTCCCGCGCCGACTCCCACGCCGCCGCTGATCGGATGGCTTGCCGTCACGTACGGGTATGTGCCGTAATCGATATCGAGCATCGTAGCCTGCGCGCCTTCAAACAGCACTTTCTTACCGGCACCGAGCTCGCGATTGAGCAACGTGATCGTATCGCAAACGTACGGCTTCAGCCGCTCGGCATAAGCATTGTACTCGGCGAGAATCGCATCGAGATCGAACGGCGCGTGATCATAAATGCGCTCGAGAATCAAATTCTTCGTCGGCAGGATCGAACGCAATTTCGCTTCGAACTCTTCCCGATCGATCAGATCGCAAACGCGAATTCCGATCCGATCGTCTTTGTCGATGTAGCACGGTCCGATGCCGCGCTTGGTCGTGCCGATCTTTTTATCCGCGCGGAGTGCCTCGCCGAGCTCGTCGATCAATTTATGATACGGCATGACGACGTGCGCGCGATTTGAAATTCTGATCGAACCGGTATCAATGCCGCGCGCGTTCATTGCGTCGATCTCCTCGAGCACGACGGCAGGATCGAGCACCACGCCGTTTCCAATCACGCACAGTGCTTTCGGATACAATATCCCCGACGGCAGGAGCCGCAATTTATATTCCTCGCCGTTGACGGTGACGGTGTGCCCGGCATTGGAGCCGCCTTGAAAACGCACGACGACGTCCGCGCGAGACGCCAAGTAATCGACGATTTTGCCCTTGCCCTCGTCGCCCCATTGCGTGCCGGTGATTACCACTGCTGACATTTCAATCTTCCTTTCGATTTTGGCAATAAAAAAACCGATCGCATTGTACATTATTTCGATTGATGATACAATGATTAAAAACGATCGGGGAGGAATTTTTTATGTCGTTTGAAATAATTCACGGCGATATCACTCGAATGAAGGTCGATGCGATCGTCAATGCGGCTAACACTCAACTGCTCGAGGGCGGCGGCGTGTGCGGAGCGATCTTCCGTGCGGCGGGAGCGGTTAAACTCCGTGCGGCATGCAATCGCGTTGCGCCGATCAGAACCGGCGAAGCGGTCGCGACGGCGGCGTTCGATCTCGATGCGAAGATCATCATTCACACGGCGGGACCAATCTGGCGCGGCGGTTCGGACGGCGAAGTTGCCTTGCTTTGGAACTGCTACGCCAATTCGCTGAAACTCGCGCGAGAGAAGGGCTGTAAGTCGATCGCGTTTCCGCTGATCTCTTCGGGAATTTTCGGCGTGCCGTACGAAATTGCGCTCGATTGTGCGCGGACGGCGATCGAAAAATTCCTGTCGACAGACGACTCGATGACGGTTTATCTGGTTTTATTCGGAGGGTGATTTGCATTGAAAGCGATTCGAGCGCGAATTTTGTTTCTGATCCCGGCAATATTCTTGCTGTTGAGTGCCAACGCATTTGCCGGCGCGATAATGATCTCCGGTGCAATGGAAGTTGAGACCGAAATAATGATTGCGGCACTCGACAATCGTCGCGAACACAAAATCGGCGTTTGGAGATTCGTGAGCGGCGAATATAAAGGCTGTCCGTTGATCATTTCCGTGACGGAAATCGGCGGCGGAAATGCGGCGGCATCAACCGCATTGGGAATAGAACATTTTCAGCCGTCGGCAGTGATCAATCAGGGGACGGCGGGCGCGCATCATCGAAACATTCATAAGCGCGACATAGTGCTCGGCGCAAGCACTCTCGATATCGGTGCCCGCAAGGTCGGCGGCGACAATGCATTACTCGGTAACCGTGTTTATGATGCGTCGAGCGGAGCTTTTGTCGATAAAATTGATTTTCCGGCGAATGCAAACCTGTTGGAGATTGCGCGTGAAGTCGGTCGAAGTTACACGCACGGCAAAATTCATGAAGGCAAAATATTGACGAGTAATGCTTGGCATTGCAAAAAATCTGTCATCAAACGCCTGAATAAACAGTTTGGTTCGTTATGCGAAGAGATGGAGACCAACGTTGCGGCTCAAATTTGTTGCGATTACAATGTGCCGTTTTTGGGCGTGAGGATTATTTCAAACAATGAGCTGACCGACGAAGAGTATGATCGAAATATCGGCGAGCTCTGTCAAGAATTTGCACTTGAGATTGCGCGGCGATATTATGAAACAGTCAAATGATGAGCTTTCCAACAATCGACGAGCTCTCGCGCGGCATTGAGCGGATCATCCGCGCCTGCAACCGCACTCACGACGAAGAAGCCGTCGACGCCGGTTGATGCCAATTGCGGCAGATCGGCAACCTTGACGCCGCCACCGACCACGATCGGGCGCGGACTGATCCGAGCCAACTCTCGCAATTCGTCAAAGCCGTGCGTGATGATCGAGCCGTCGTCGAGACGCCCCGCCTCCGGCTTCGTCGCCGTTTCATGCAGAGGTCCCGCGCCGAAGTAATCTGTATCCGAAACATCCGCGTGTTTGACGTAATCGATCAGATCGGTCGTCCGCGCGGAGAGTCCAATCACGGCATCTTCGCCGAGGAATTTCCTGCAAATATCGACCGGAATATCGGATTGCCCGACGTGAATGCCGTCGACCTTGACGCCGATCGATCGTGCGGCGAGCACGACGTCGAGTCTGTCGTCGACGAGCAGAGTGACGCTCGGATTGACGCGCGCGATCACTTCAGCCGATTGTTTGACGAGCTCGATCAAATCCCGCGCGGAGGCGATTTTCGATCTGATCTGAATGCAGGTAAAGCCGGCGATAATCGCGGACTCGACAATCGACGCGACCGATCTGCCGCGCGTATTTTCAGAGCCGATCACGAGATACGCGCTGATGTCGAATGTTTTTCGCATGAAAACAACCCTTTCGTTAAAGAAAATGTCGACAATTTACGATTTCAGTATAGGCTTGAAGAGTAATTTTGTAAAGGCATTGGAGGAATTGACATGAAAAAATTGTTTGGAGCATTGGCGGCGGCGGCGTTGCTTTTTGTCGGCCGTACGGCGTCCGCGCTCGATATCGGCAATGACGGCTTCATCGAAGTCGAAGGCGTGGAATATCCTTCACCGGGAGAAAATCCCAACGACGCTCGGCGGCTTGCAATTTTGGATGCATATCGACAGCTCGGAGAAAGCGTGGGCGATCTGCACATCTCTTCCGAATCGACGGTTAAGCAGAAGCTGGAGCAGAAGTCGGGCAAAAGCAAGAGTGAAAGAGTAGTAACGGATGAATTGAATACGAAAGTCAATGCCGTTGTCAACGGCGCGATGCTCAAGTCCGCTTATCGGGATGCGGACGGCTCCTTCCATGCAATTGTTCGATTGTCGGTGTTCGGCGGCGCGAAGTCACTCGCGAATGCGGTGTTGCCCGAAAAAACCGGCGTCGAGGATTTTCTCAAGCCGAAATTTACTGATGTCGATCTCAATTATACCGGCTTGATTGTCGATTGCAGCGGCTTGGGCTTGTCGACGGCAATCCTGCCCTCAATCAAAGCCGCAGACGGAACGGAAATTTACGCGTACAAAAATATTTCGCGGCAGATGGCGGCGGAACGCGGAATGGTAAGTTACAGCGACAGCCTCGAGACGGGAGTTCAGCGCGCGGGCAATAATCCGCTCACCGTCAAGGCAATGTTTGTATCGGGCGAATGCGATGCCGTTGTCAGTGATGACGACGCCGACAAAATTCTCGCCGCCAATCAAAACTCGAGTTTCTTGAAGAATTGCATGGTTGTTTTTGTGAGGTAAAGTCATGAAAAATGTCATTCGACTTGCAATTGCAATGCTGTTGAGCCTCGCCATGTTTTTGCCGAATTCGGTTTCGGCCGAGAGCGAGATCATTGAAGCGGACGGCGATTATGTAATGGACTCGCGGCTCGACGAAACGGCGGCGTCCGCCACCGCGCGCGCCCGAGAAGAAGCAAAACGCAACGCCGTCGAACGGGCGGGAGTTTTCGTTCAAGCATATTCAAAAACGAAAAACCTCGTCTTGGAAGAAGATGAAGTTAAAACAATTACGGCGCACCTTTTGAAAATCCTCGACGAAAAAAACTCCGTGGAAGTGTTGCAAGACAATTTGTTGAAATTCACGGTGCATATTTGGGCGGAAGTCGATGCGAGCGATCCTCAACAGTTGCAGGCATTGATGTCAAACAGGAACCTGATCGATGAAATGACTGCTCGAAACAATGAATTGCAACGTCAATACGATGCTTTGAAACGGCAGATGGAAGAATTGAAAACGCAATATGATTCCGCGAGCGACTCTCGGAAGGCAGAATTAAAACGGGCGGCGGCGCAAAACGACGAGCGGTTTAAAGCAATGCAGGAGCTCGAAAAAGTCTATGCGCTCAACAATCGCGCGAATGCTTATGCCGCGCTCGGACAATACCAAAATGCGCTCGATACACTTCTCGCCGCGCTCGAAATGAAATCGGACATGCCGGAGCTTCACAACAATCTCGGCAGCGTCTATGTTTCGCTGAATCGGCTCGATGACGGACTTCGAGAGTACAATGAAGCCTTGCGATTGAATCCGAATTATGCAGATGCGCTTTTCAATCGCGGTTGCATTTTCTATCGGCGGGGAAAGTATTCCGACGCGCTGAAAGATGCCGAAAAAGCGGCGAGATTTAAACCAGATGACGTTGCCATTCGGCAATTGAAAGAACATGCGAAGGCGAAATTGAACGGGTGATGAAAAATGATTGCCAAGCAGATCAAACGGACGGCGATTGCAATTTTGCTCGGGAGCAGTTTTTTGTCAAATCCGATTGCCAACGCCGAAATTCAGACATATGAAGGCGTCGGCGAGCATTACATGGCGGATGAGACCGAGACATTGGAAGCTGCGCGCAATCAGGCAAAATTAATTGCCGAACGCTCCGTTCTCGAGCAAATACAAATGTACATTGCGAGTTATTCCGATGTGCACAATTCCGAATTGACGCGAGACGAAACGATAGCGATCTCCGCCGGAATCATGAATATCAAACACGTCAGCTACTCGATTACGCAGGATTCGGATGATACATTCATTGTTCAATCGAGCGTAACGGCGGATGTTGACACGGATCAAATTCCCAAACTGATTGAACGCGAGGTACGCAAGCGTGTTTAAATATCTTTCATTAATCAAACCGGCGGCAATTTTATTGAGCGCGAGTCTGTTGACGTTCTCGCCGAATGCAAATGCGGAGCTCAAACCCTGCAACGGCGTCGGTGAATACATTATGAGTGATTTTGAAAATCCGGAAACGGCAAAACAACGCGCAAAATCCCGCGCGGAGCAAGATGCGAAGGATCAAGCCGGAGTGTTTCTTCGGAGTTTTTCGCGAATGGAAAACTTCCGATTGACGGATAACGAAATCACGACAATTACGAACAACATTACGGATATAATCGGCGAGATCGAATATGTCAGTGAGACGTTTCAAGTCGGCAACAGCTTCGGAGTGAAATACACGGCGCGCTTGACGGCGAATGTCGACACGGACGGGATTGCGGCGTGGCTCAAGCGCAACGAACAGGAGAAACAACGGCTCATCGAGCAGGAAGAAGAATTGCATCGAGCGGCTCGAGAGAATGATGCTCGGATCGAAGAATTGAATCGGCAATACGCTGAAGAAACTTCCGCCTCCGCGCGGAATAAAATCAAGCGCGAGATCGAGCGGCTCGACAATAATTTCCTCGCCATTCAAAAATTGCAGGAAGGCAATCGACTGTTTTACTCGGGCAAGTTGTATGACGCGCTCGATTTCTGCAATCAGGCGTTGACGCTTAATCCGAAATACATGTCGGCATACAACAATCGAGGCTCGATTTACGATGCATTGGGCGATCATCGAAGTGCGATCAAGGATTACGAGCAGGCGATCAAACTCGCTCCGAGTGCGGCTAATGTCTACAGCAATATCGGCGCGTCGTACGAGGATTTGCAGGATTATGCGCGCGCGATCAAATACTTCGACAAGGCGATCAAAATCGATCCGACGTATGCGGCGGCGTACAGCAATCGCGGTACGGTTTACGATCGGTTGGGCGAATTTCAGAAGTCGCTCGCAGATTACAATAAGACGCTCGAGCTCAATCCGGACGATGATACGGCTTACAACAATCGCGCGCTCGCCTATGCAAACATGAAGCAGTATCAACGCGCGATCGAGGATCACGACAAGGCGATTTCGCTTAACCCGGGCAATTCAAACGCGTATAACAGTCGCGGCTCGACTTATGACAGCATGGGCGAGACCGAGCGCGCGCTCGAAGATTTTCGGCGGGCGATCGAACTCGATCCGAAAAATGTCAATGCATACACCAATCGCGGCGTGTTATACAGTCGGCTGAAGGATTACAAGCGCGCGATCGAGGATTACAATCACGTGATCGTGCTCGATCCGAGTTGCGTTCCGGCATACAACAATCGCGGCTATGCGCAGAGTGCTTTGAAGAATTACGCGCAGGCGATTGAGGACTTCAGCCATGCGATTCGACTCGATCCGAACGATGCGGCGGCGTATAACAATCGCGCTTATATCAGAAATGCGCTGAAGGATTATGTCGGTGCGCTGGAGGATTACAATGCGGCGATCAAACTTCGACCGAACGACGCAACGGCGTATGCCAACCGCGCGCTGAATTACGCGAATATGGGCAAGGATGAATTGGCGGTTTCGGATTACACGAAGGCATTGCAATTGAATCCGAGCAATGCGACGAATTACACGGGGCGCGGGCTGTCATACATCGCGTTGAAGGAATACTCGAAGGCAATGTCGGACTTCGACAAGGCGATCGAGCTCGATCCGGAGATTGCGGAGGCGTATGTCGGGCGCGCGATCTGTTGGAAAAATCTCGGCGACATCGACAAGGCGAAGATCGATCTCGCGAAGGCTAAGCAGTTGGGTTACGGCGCATGACAAGCGATTCAAAGCAACGTAATTCATGTTCTGTCGAAACCGACGTTATGCAACACTTCTGCTTTATCCAAATGTGGCGGCGATTTCAGTTTGAAGTTGATTGCATCATCGGGAATTTCTTCGATGATTGTAAACTGACTGCCATGCGGTTGCCATGTAAAACAGTGAATGCCGTTTTTGTGACCTTCCAAATTGCCGCGTTTATTCCACGACCAAACATACGTCTCTGCATCGTATCTCTTTGTATCAACCTCGAAAATTCGGAGAGTCAACAAATCTTCCGATTTATTCAAAACGACGGTTCTCATGTGAGGAAAACGCGATCGAATTTCTTCAACGCGAGTGTTCCAAATGGCAATGACTTCGTGTCCGATTTGTTTCGGATCGGCACTTTCATTGATGATGCTCTCTCCGAAGCTGTAAGCCGGTGAATTGCGTCCGCTTATCAAACGCACCCGTTTTTGCGACAAATTGCCTTTAACAGTCTTTGCACTCCATGCGCAGTTGCCGAGTATCACATCATCGAGACCGATTGAAGACGGCTTACATTGCGCTCCGATTGCCGCCGCAAAATACGTTCCCATTCTTCACCCTCGAGCGACGGTGATGCTTTTGTGCAAAGCAAATACACCACTTCACTGCCGACGATTTCCAAAAATCCGGTTGGAAATTTTCCCAATGGAAACGGCGGCGGAATTTTATTGGCATTTCTCAATTTCGGTGTCAAAGTCATACTGTATTCTCTCCTTCAAATCGATTGCGGCAATCATTTGTTCGGCGACGGCTCGGATCATCGGAACGGCGACGGAGTTACCGCATTGATGACGTAAGTGCGTGTAAGACACGACAACTTTGAAATTATCGGGAAAACCTTGCAATCGGAGCATCTCGCGCTCTGTCGGACGTCGTTCGTCATTGACTAAAATGTAATTCGCCGAGGCACCGGCACGCAATGCCGATGAATACGGATGCGGCGTCACGGAACCTGCAATATTCTCATGTGATATGTAAGGTCGAGGATAGTTTTTGATCTTCAGCCGTTCTATTCGCGAAGTACGAATAAAATCTCGAACGTAATACTTTTTGTCGACATCATGTTCGAGAATATCGGACAGAGTTTTTCGCTTGAATATCGGTGCCGGAAAATCAAACGCAACGTCATTCAAAAAACCGACGATAATAATTCGCTCGCGCTTTTGCGGCAAACCGTAGTCGAGTGCATTCAAAACCTTTGCATGGACGCGATAGCCGAGTTCTTTCAAATGATTGCAGATCACTTGAAATGTCCTGCCGTTATCATGAGCAGTCAGATTGCGGACATTTTCGAGCAGAAATGCATGCGGCAATTTATCTCGCAAAATGCGTTCGATGTCGAAGAACAGAGTACCGCAAGTTTCGTCATTAAATCCTGCGCGTCTGCCGATAATTGAAAAGGCTTGGCATGGAAAACCCGCAACCAAGATATCGTGATCGGGAATGTTTTTTTCATCGATCGAGCGAATATCACCGGCAGGAAGCTCGCCGAAATTCTCGAGATACATCTTTCGACAGTGCTCGTCGATCTCCGACGAAAAGACGCACCGTCCGCCGATCGCTTCAAACGCCAGCCGCATCCCTCCGATGCCCGCAAACAGATCGATGAATGTAAAATCACTTCCCGACATCAGAATTCATTGCCGCATCGAGCCGCTCGAGTTTTTCCGTCATCATGTTTTTGAAGCCCGGGCGGATGTCGGCTTTGATCAAAACTTCAGTCCGAATTCCCTTTTCGGCGAGCACAAACGTCGCGCGCTTGACCACCGCCATCACTTCATCCCAATCGCCCTCGATCTCCGTGAACATCGACGACGTTTTGTTCGGCAAGCCCGACTCGCGAATGACTTTCACGACTTCGCCGACATGTTTCGACAATTCTTCTCCCACTCCGACCGGCGCAATCGATACCGCTATCAACGTATTCATTCCGCAACCTCCTCAATCCGTAACGCATTGCCCGCGATCAATTTCGCCGAACTCTCGTACAACGCGTCGAGAAATTGCACCTTGAAACTCGCCGGAGTTTTCGTATTCGACGCCGCAAACAGCCCCGCCACATTAAATGCCGCCGTCGCCGTCAACGCCGTTACCACCCTTGGCACCATAGATGG
>CALGGX010000297.1 GCA_937916025.1 uncultured Selenomonadales bacterium | reverse complement strand
TTTCACTCTCCGCAATGAGCCCTTCCCCGATACGTATTTTACATTCGCCAACGACGTCTTCGATAACGCCGTCGATCGCGAGCAGCTGTATCAAGTTGCGCTGTTGCAATCGCTCGCAATGGGATATTTCGACGGCTCGGTCTCGGTCGGCGATTTCAAAAAGCACGGCGATATCGGCATCGGCACTTTCGACGGCTTGAACGGCGAGTTGATCGCTCTCGACGGCGTCGTGTATCAGGCACTCGGCAACGGCAAAGTCGTCGTCGCCGATGACTCGACCGGTGTACCCTTCGGCAATGTTACTTTCTTCGACGAGGATTTCAGCGTCGAATTGAAGTCCGTCAAGTCGTTTGATGCCATGCTCAAAATTCTCAATCGCGAAGTCGATAAGCACGGGCGCAATTCGTTCTACGCCGTCAAGATCAACGCGCATCTCAACAGCATTCTCTTCCGAAGCGAGCTCGGGCAGTCGAAACCGTATCCGACTCTCGTCAACGCACTCGCCAAAGATCAGAAAGAGTTCACGGCGTCTGATGTCGACGGCACTCTCGTCGGACTGTATTGCCCCGACTTCGCGCAGAGCGTCAACTCTGTCGGCTGGCACTTCCATTTCGTCTCCAACGACAGAAAACTCGGCGGGCATGTCATGAACGTCAACATCAAGAACGGCGTCGCCGCATTCGACCGGACGGACGCCTTCAACATGTCTCTGCCCATGGCGGATAACTTCAACGCGCTCGACTTCAATGCCGATCTCAAGGGCGATATCGATAAAGCCGAGAAGGGCAAATACGATAAGAATTGACATACTCCCCACAGCTAAAGCTGGGGGATTCTGCTATCAACAACACCTGCTTGAAAAACCAAGACTTACAGTGTCTCCTGCAAGGGTCGATGCCCCAACCCTTCATTCAAAATATTTATTGCAGCGTTTCTGTCTCTATCGTGCACTGCTCCGCATTTTGGACAACGCCACTCTCGAATACTCAAATCTTTGACTTCTGCATTTTGATAGCCGCAGCAATGGCAAAGCTGACTGCTTGCAAAGTATCTGTTGACCTCTAATACTTCTGTGCCGAACTTTGTCGCCTCATATTTCAAGATATTGACAAATTCACTGAAAGCAAGGTCGCCGATTTTCCTACCATAGAGCCGTTGCATTGCCTTGACGTTTAAATCTTCGATACAGATTGTGTCATACTCAATGCAAAGGCGATGAGCCAACTTGAAGTGGAAGTCGTGCCGCTGATTTGCTGACTTCTTGTACAATCTTGCCAAATTCAACCTTGCTCGTCGGCGATTGTTTGAACCTTTCACTTTTCTTGAAAGTTGTCGGCACGCTTGCTTGATGAATTTTGAGTTATTCGCAAAGAACAATGGACTTTCTACATCTGCTCCGTCTGACGCCGTTAAAAATTTTTTCAGTCCAAAATCATAGCCGACTATTTTACCTGTTCGTGTTATGACCTCAAACGGCTTGGCGTCTGTGACAAAGTAGACATAAATATCGCCCAAACTGTCCCGCTTAATTGTTACCGTTTTGATATTGCCGCTGATTCTTCGACTTTGAAAATATCTGTAGATTTGCCCGTTGACCGTCAAAGTGTAGCTGTCTTCATCGAGTTTCCAACCTGCCTTTTTCTTCAACGTGAAGGATTTATATCTTCTGATTTTTTTAAATGACGGCGGCGAACAACGAATTTTACGTCTTACATTGCGGAAAAATAGCTGATATGCTCTTTCAATTCTATCGGTTATATCCTGCACTGCTTGTGAACCTATTTCTAATAGATAGCTGAATTGCGGCAATTTCTTCAATTTTACAAGGTGTTTTTGCAATTTATTTTTATTGAGGTGCTTTTTGAAAATTTTATAATACCGTTTGTGCAAGGCTATGCAATGGTTGTATATCAAACCGGCAGCATTTATCTGCTTATGCAATTTCTCATTTCGTTCTGATTTGTAGAGTTTAAAGCAGAAAGTTTTCATAGCCCTCACCTCAAGGCAATTTTAGCAGATATAGGCAGATAGTTCAAGAATTTTTGCGCCTTTCATCCCCATAGCTAAAGCAAGGGGCTTTTCAGCGCATTTCGGTAATTCGCATCAATTCAATCGAAAGGATCGTTTCGCATGAAAATCAAATCGCTGATTGCGGCAGTTCTGATCTTCGCCGCAACTCTCACTTCGACCGCGCAAGCCGCCGAGTTCGAGATGATCTCTTACTCCGCGCAAGTCAAATTGCAGTGGCTCGCCGCCGCCGGCATTCCCGACGCGCAACTCTATCTGAAGTTCCTCGAGAAGCCGAACTTCTTCAATAAAGACAATCTCCCCGACTTCGATCGGCTCGAAAAAGTCAATGCAGTCTACAACGAATTCTGCTACGCGTCGTTCATCGACTTCGTCAAGGCGAACGGTTATAAAAACGTCATGGAGATCGGCTGTTCGTACTCGCCGCGCGTCGTCGAGCTCGTCAACTCCGGTTGCAATTATGTCGGTGCGGAACTCGCCGCCGTCGCTTACGTCGCCAACGAACTCGGTCAGCGCGTCATCAATAAGAAATATCATCGCAATTTCTTTTACTGCAATGCGCCCGTCGCCGATCGAGACGCTATGCTCTACGCAGGAAGTTTCCTCGGCGATAACGTCTGCATCATCGAACAGGGATTGATGATCTATTTCGATCGCCCGCACATTCAGCAGATGCTCGAGAATATCAAGCCCGTTCTGCAGAAACACGGCGGTTGCTACGTCACATCAAACTTCTGCCGCAAGCCCTACTTCAATGCGATCGCCACGACGCTTTACGGCGCGGAAGCTGCCGATACTCTCTACAAAGAGACGTACGACATCTATGAAACAGTGCTCGGCGATCCGATGTATGACGACACCTTCCAATCGGACGAAGACGCGATCAAATTCCTCGACAAGCTCGGCTTCAATGTAAAGCAAGTGCCTCTCTTCGGCGGCGACTTCAATCTCTACTCGTTCAAAGGGCTGAGCGCGGATCAGATCAATTCATTGAAGTCTCTCGGCAAGCAACCTTACATCTGGATTCTCACTTTGAAGTAATCGGAAGGAAGTATTATCGATGAGTACGATCGAAAATCACGGCGACGAGAACATCGGATACGGCGTATCGGCAGCATATGACGCCGACGGCAATTGGGTTGAAGAAACAGTCGATGCAGTCAGCATCAATAACACCGTCGACAACACCTTGATCAGCAGCGGCAACAATAATGACACCGTCATCAACAGCGGCAATAACGTCATCATCAAAACCGACAGAGGCAATGACATTATCACCAACAGCGGCACCGACGTCACCATCGATGCACACTTCGCATACAATGACGGCAACAATACAATCAACAATACCGGCGCGCGAACAGAAATCAAAACCGGCGACGGCAATGATTCCATTCAAAACAACGCCGAGAACGTCAAGATCGATGCGGGCGGCGGTAATGATCAAATCACCGGCACAATGTCGGGCTCAACGGTCGACGGCAGTTACGGCGATGATGTGATCGACGCTCAAGGCTGCGGCGTTTATCTCGACGGCGGTTCGGGCAACGATCAATTGTATAATCACGGAGATCGCTCGTACCTTATCGGCGGCGAAGGCAATGATACTCTCAACAATTGGGGCGGCGACGCTACTCGAATGCAGGGCGACGAAGGCGACGACGTTTACATCAATGAAGGCTCGAATGTGCTCGTCATCGATTATTGGGGGCGCAATCTGCTCAGAAACAGCGGCTCCAATATCAGTGCCAATCTCAGCGACGAAAACGACAGCGTTTACAGCTCCGGCGAGCGTACGAACATTTGGGCAATGGGCGGCGACGATTATATCAGCATCAGCGGCGCGAATGTCTTGATCGACGGCGGCAACGGCAATGATACGATCGAAAACGGCGCATCCGGCTCAACAATTGACGCGGGCGACGGCGACGATTCGATCAATAACAGCGGCGAAAATGCCACGGTCGACGGCGGGAGCGGCAACAATTTCATTACAAACAGCGGCTCGAATGCTGCGCTAAACGTCGGTGAAGGCAACGATACGATTGTCAATCGCGGTTCGGACGTTACGCTCGACGGCGGCGCGGGCGATGATGTGATCTCGCTCGACGGCGGCAGTGAAGTCATTCAATACTCGGGCGGCAACGATACGGTTTACGGTGCAAGCAGTCAAACGACGATCGCTTTCGCTTATGATTCAATCGAGCAACGCGACGACGAGGCGGTATTCAAGATCGGGAGCGGCTCGGTGACATTCAAAAACACCGAAGCGCGGACGTTGTTGACGCCAAACATCGGCACCAACGGCAATGACAGCATTGTCAACAGACGCGATGCGGAATATATCAACGCATTTGCGGGCAATGATGCGATCAATAACGCCGGCGACGGAGTGACGCTCGACGGCGGCAGCGGCAATGATACGCTCGGCAACAGAGGCGCGTCTACGACAATCAGCGGCGGACTCGGCGACGACATCATCGAGAACAGCGGCGAAAACAATTCAATCCTCGGCGGCAACGGCAACGATACGCTCGTCAATCGCGGTTCGGACGTGACAATTGACGGCGGCGCGGGCAATGATGTGATCTCACTTGTCGGAGGCAATGAAGTAATTCAATACTCGGGCGGCAACGATACGGTTTACGGCGCGCATCTGATGACGGCGATCGGCTTCCGATATGATTCTTACGAGCAACGCGACGACGATGTGATTTTCAAGATCGGCAACGGTTCCGTCACTTTCACAAACATCGACACGCAAACGATGGTATCAAAAATGCTCGGCACCGGCAGCAACGACAGTCTTGTCAACAGCACCGAAAAAATATACGTCCATGCGATGGCGGGCGACGATACGATCAATAA
>CALGGX010000296.1 GCA_937916025.1 uncultured Selenomonadales bacterium | reverse complement strand
CATGACGCCTTGAATGAAGTCGGTGCGAGAAAAGGCGAGAAACCCGCCGATCAGAGTGTAAAACACGACCGAGCCCGCGCCGATAAAGATCGCGATCTGGAACGGGATGCCGAAGACAGTTTCAAACAATTTGCCGGCGGCGACGAAGCCGGACGACGTGTAGAGAATGAAGAAGATCAGAATGAAGATCGCCGGCACGATTCGGAGCAAGCCGCTCGTGTCTTTGAAACGGTTCTGAAGAAACTCGGGGAGCGTCAATGCATTGCCGGCGAGCTCGGTGTAGCGACGGAGCCGCGCGGCGACGAAATACCAATTCGCCCACGTTCCGATCGCAATTCCGACAGCGATCCACGCCGAGTTGAGTCCGGCGAGATACGCAAAGCCCGGCACGCCCATCAACATCCAACCGCTCATGTCGGAAGCTTCGGCGGAGAGCGAAGTCACCCACGCGCCGAGCTTCCGATTGCCGAGGAAGTAGTCGCTCATGTTTTTGGTTTGTCGATAGTAATAGACGCCGATGCCCATCATCACGCCGATGTAAAGCACGAAGGCATTGACGATCATCATGTCGTTGGTCAAAGTGATTGCCTCCCATTCGCAAAAATAACAACTAATTATATACCTGTGGCGGCGCGTTGGCAATCGAAAAAAATTCGGTGTGAACTGCTTTGTCGAAACACTGACGACGACATCAAACACCGGCGAGACTGCCGTCGATGATGCGCTCAAGCAGTTCGGCATTTCCGGCTACTCGGCACTCAAAAACACATTCGCCAATGCTTACAGTTCCTCCGGCTTGTCGGCTCAAGATTTTCTCGAGCAGGTCTGCGGCGTGCGTCGGAACAACGACGACACCGGAGCGATCACCGGCTCGGACGCGGGCGGCTCGACCGTCAAGACGGAGGAGTCGATCATTCCCGAGGGGACGATTGCTTACACGCTCGATGAGGACGATTACGATTCATTCACCGTCAACGGCTTGACCGTACACGTGACGTACGGAGGCAGCGGTTATTCGGAAACCGAACGGCGGGTCGTCGAGTATCTCTACAATTGGTGGATTCCGCAGTCTCTCGATCTCATCAACGAGTTGCTCGGCATCAACTTTACCGATGGCAGGGCGAGCACCAACACTCTCAACGTCAAATTCAGATACAGCGATTACAGCGTCACCGATCCGGCGGCGTTGTCCGTGACAAACGATCTCGGTCGCGCGTCTTCCGCCACCATGACGATCGATATTTACAAACTCCGCAGTTGGGATTCGAGCGATCAGAGCGGTGAGCTGTCGTCGGGTTATTTGCTATCCCGCCACACCGACGAGACTTACATGGATCAGTGTGTTCTTAAGCAATTGGCGGAGTTGGCGTTGCGCGCGAATGTCAGTTACTTCTACGATCTGCCGGAAGGCATTCAAAACGGTTTGAAATACATCGTCGGCGGTTTAGATTATGCCGATTACAGCGATTACGCCTTCGCGAGCAACAGTTATTGGGGTTCGTCGGGTGATTTGGGCGTGACGACCGCTTACACGTTGATGCGTTGGTTCGCAAAGAATTACTCTGACGGATATCCCGGCGATATCATCTACGTGCACGACGACAACGCGACAGGCAACAGCGGCGCGGACGAGTTCATCATCACGTCGAGCGTCGACGCGGCGACGATCAACACCGGCGGCGGCGCGGATATCATCAACGGCAGATCGGGCGCGGATGATCTGAAAATCGTTCAGCCGTCCGGCAATACAGACAAGATCACAATCGTCGGCGCGGGCGGCAACGACACTCTCGAAGCGAGCGACGGCGCGGATGTTTTTTCCTACAACGTCGGTGACGGCAACGATGTCATTTACGCCTTCAGCGCGGATGTCGACGAGATCAATCTCGGCAGCGATTCCTATTCGACGAGTCGCTCGGGCGCGGATTTTGTCGTCAAAGTCGGCTCGGGCAGCATCACGCTGAAAAACGTCGTCAGCAACGACATCACGATCAGTTCAATGCCGACCGGTCTGTCGAAATCCGGCGACAAGATCATCGTCAACTCGAGCTGCAACGGCAATGTGTGGTTGACGGGCTTCGACGTGATCGCGTGGGTCGATACGTACGAAGATTTGTCGGCGGTCGAAGTCGATGCGAGTGCCGATACGCGTGCCGAGCGCATCATCGTCGGCAATGAAAAATCGAATGGGATCCGCGCGGGCGTGAACGGCTCGTGGATGTGGGGCTTTGTCGGCGACGACACTCTCGTCGGCGGTGCAGGCGAGGATATGTATTGGTTCGGCAAGGGCGAGGGCTCGGACGTGATCGAGAATTGCGGTGCCGAGGACATCGTCAACTTCTGGACGGTCAATCTCGAAGACATGTCAGGCGTGTCGATGGATTCCAACGACAACATTACGTTCACTCTCACCGACGGCAATTCGCTGAAGATCAACACGACCGGCACCTCGACGACGTTCCAATTGCCGAACTTGACGCGTTGGAAATTCGAGCACAGCAGTCGGCAATTTACTTATGTTCAGTCATGACAATCAACAATGTTTTCGACCGGCAACGGTCATTTTTTTTTGCGGCACAACGGAAACTTTTATGTTGAAAATGTCATGGGTGCGTGCTATACTCGCCGCTTGAAAGGGGGCAGGCAACTTGTCAGCAATAAAAAAAATCGGCTTCATCGGCACGGGGATTATGGGCTCGGCAATGGCGGGGCATCTCATGGACGCCGGTTTTGAAGTCAGTGTTTATAACCGTACGAAGGCGAAGGCGGAGCCGCTCATTGCTCGCGGTGCGCATTGGTGCGAGACGGCGGGCGAATGCGCCAAAGATCAAGACGTCGTGATTACGATCGTCGGCTATCCGAAAGATGTCGAGCAGATATATCTCGGCGAAGGCGGCATTCTCGATTCCGCGCGGAGCGGTGCGTACGTCGTCGACATGACGACTTCGTCACCGATCCTCGCCGAGCGCATTTACATCGAGGCGACGGCTCGCGGCATTCACGCGGTCGATGCGCCGGTAACCGGAGGCGATATCGGTGCTCGCAACGCGACTTTGACGATTCTTGTCGGAGGCGATAAGGCGGACTTCGAGGCGTTGCAACCGATCTTTACCGTGCTCGGCAAAAACATCGTGCATGAAGGCGGCGCGGGCGCGGGGCAAAAAACCAAGGCATGCAATCAGATCGCGATCGCCGGAACTCTGGCGGGCGTGTGCGAGGCGTTTGCTTATGCAAAGGCGTCGGGGCTCGACATCAACAAAGTCTACGACGCGATCTCGACCGGCGCGGCGGGAAGTTTCCAAATGACGGGAGTTGTACGCAAGGGGCTCGACGGCGATTTCAACCCGGGCTTCATGCTCAAACATCTCGCAAAAGATCTCGCGATCGGAACCGAAACCGGCACCGCGTACGGAACCACCATGCCGATTCTCGCAATGGTTTTGAGCCAATTGCGCAAGCTCGAGAGTGAAGGCATCGGCAACGCCGGCACGCAAGCATTACTCAAATATTACGGAGTGATCTGATTATGCGCGCGTTGACGAGCAGGATTTTTTCGATTGCGTTTGCGTTGATCGTTGCATTGATCAATGTCGCGAGTGCGGAGGATTTCGACGACGAGTCGCGGCGCGCGATGGAAGTCGCGTCGAAGTATTACGAGCACGGGCGCGATCGGGCATGGGAATTTCCCGAGCTCCGCACCTACAGCGATCACGGCATCAATCATGCCGAGTTGGTCGCAATCAAGTCGCAGGAGGCGGCGGACGCAATCGATCAAACAATCGAGAGCAGAGGCAATGCTTTTTACGCGCCGATCGATCGGTTGGAATTGCAGATTGCGGCAATCTTTCACGACACCGGCATGGACGGCGGCGTTTTCAAAACCTACTCTGACGGCAACGCGCTTCGCAAAGATCATTCGCTGAATTCGGCGATTCATGTTCTCGAAAATCGAACGCTGATGGATTCGCTCGGCGTCGATCCGGATTGCGTCGCGCTCGATTGCATGTTGCACAGCAAGAGTTGCTCGGGCGTGCGCGATCTGACCGGCCATGCCGATTGGAATGAATGTTTCACTCGGATTGCGAATGCGGTCGACGCTTACAACGCGAAATATCCGGAGTCGGTGATTTACTTCGACACGTCGACTTGGACTGACAACGCGGACGTGATCGATCCGAGCATGACTTACAACTTCAATCGCGAGATGATGGCTCGGACGGCGTCGATAGCGGCGGCACTTCGACTCGGAGATGCCAATCGCGAGGCGGCGACATTTCCTTACACGCAGGGCGGCGAGCGCATCGAAGTCGATTTCAATTCGTACGATCGCGATGCCGATACGTGGCAGAACGAGATCAAAAATGCCGACGTTTTGCTGATCAATTCCGACGGCACGGCGGCTCGATTGACTGCAGACTTGCTCGATGCGAAGGGCTTTGCGCGAATGTATTCTGCAGGCGAGGGCAACTTGTCGATGGATTGCGTATTCGATCCGAAACGCCGCGCGGTGCAGGAGCAGTTTCGAGTGCATCACGCATTGAGCTTCCCGCGCGCGACGCAGGAATGCATTGAAGAGCGGCTCGGCGAATTGGATACGATCAAGCGACTGCCGGTCGAGGCGGCGATCTTTATAGACGCTTCCGAGCTCGACAAGGCAGATCGCAAGTGGATTCAAAAGCATTACAGACAGTACTGCAAGCACGCGAAAAAACGCCACGGCTTTGCAGTCAAGCTGTATCTCGACAAATAATCAAGGAGAGTGTTTCGGTTTGTTTGAAGAGTTCAAGAAATTCATTATGCGCGGCAACGTCGTCGACATGGCGACGGGTGTCATTATCGGCGCGGCGTTCGGCAAAATCGTTTCGTCGTTTACATCGGACATCATCATGCCGCCGCTCGGATTGTTGCTCGGCAAAGTCGATTTTTCCAATCTCTACATCAACCTGTCCGGCGTCGAATACGAGTCGATCGCCGCAGCCAAGGAAGCCGGCGCGCCCGTCATTGCGTACGGCGTATTTATCAATACCTGCCTTGACTTCTTAATCATGGCAACCGCAATCTTCATTCTTATCAAGCAAGTCAATCGGTTGATGCCGAAGAAGCCCGAACCGGCTCCGGCTCCCGAGCCGAAGAAATGCCCGTACTGCAAAGAAGTTGTCGCCGACGACGCAACGCGTTGCCCGCACTGCACTTCCGAAATCAAAGTCTGAGGAGGCGATCGAATGACAATCATTGCGCCGTCGATCCTATCGGCGAATTTCGCCAATCTCGGCGAAGATGTCAAGCGCGTTACCGACGCCGGTGCCGAGTACATTCACATCGACGTCATGGACGGAACTTTCGTCCCCAACATTACCATCGGCTCGCCCGTCGTCAAAGCACTCCGACCGCTCTCGAAGGCTGTCTTCGACGTTCATCTCATGGTCGAGCATCCCGAGACGCAATTCAAGTCGTTTGCGGACGCCGGTGCCGACATCATCACATTCCATGTCGAAGCCGCAAACCATTCGCATCGGCTCATTCAGCAAATTCATGATCTCGGTTGCAAGGCGGGCGTCGCGCTCAACCCGGGCACTTCGCTGTCGATGGTCGAGGAGCTCGTCGAGTTTGCGGACATGATTTTGATCATGACGGTCAATCCCGGTTACGGCGGGCAAAAATTCATCGAGTCGCAGCTCGGAAAAATCCATATGCTCTATCACATGATCGAAGAGTTTGAAACCGAATGCGATATCGAAGTCGACGGCGGCATCAACGCCGAAACTTCACTGCAGGTGCGCGAAGCCGGCGCGAATATTCTTGTGGCGGGCTCGGCAATTTACGGCGCGCCCGATATTGTGCAGGCGATTAAAGACATTCGCGGGCAGGAAATCGTCCATCATCATCACGACGAAGACGATATCGAGGAATGACATAAAACATCCTTCAGCCGTTGAGAGAAATCTCGGCGGCGTTTTTGTACGTATTCAAAGATATTGTCTTAAGTTTTTCGGATTAAATGACGAAAAAAAAAAAACGAACATTAATGCGTTTACATTGGAAAGGACAGATGCTTCATGGCGGATATCAATAACTTTACGAGCGACACGGTGATTTCCGGAACCGGCAGTGCCGAACGCATTAAAAATTGGTCAGAAAATGTTTCGATCAGTGCCGACGCAGGCAACGATACAATTACCTGCTATCGCGAAAGCGTTACGATCAACGGCGGCGGCGGCAACGATCGAATTGAACTCGAAGGGCGTGATTTGATTGAATATGCCAACGGTGACGGCAAAGACACAATCATCGGCTTTGATGCGAACGACACGCTGAAGCTCATGAGCGGCTCGATCTCGTCTGCGGTTGTTGACGGCACCGATGTTTTGTTCAAGATCGGAAGCGGCTCCGTTCTGTTGAAAAATACGGCAGGACGTTTTCCGATCAACGTGATCGATTCCAAAGGCGAGATTACGCAAAAAATTTACGGCACAATAATCGGCGGCACCGAAGGTGACGACAATTTAACCGTCAGCCAAAGCAAAGTGATCGTTCAGCCGGGTAAAGGCAACAATACAATCAGATTGAGCGGCTCGAAAAACATCGTCGACTACACCGGCGGCAACGACATAATTTACGGCTTGAAAGCCGACGACACGATTCGCATTTCAGATGATGACATATTAAAAGCTGATTCTCCTCCGACTGTTGACGGCAACAATTTGCTTTTCGGTACCAATTACGAAGATGACGATGAAGAAAATTACTCGCTTACTCTTATCGATGCCGCCAATAAAAGTTTCAAAATGATTTCCCCTGACGGCAAAACACTCTACTACACTCCGTCCGCAAAGTCGAATTTCATCAATGACGGTATTGTCAATAGGGTTGTCAACAATTTTTCAAATGTACTTATCGATGCCTCAAAATACGGTGAGGAAATTATGAATTTAGCCGATAATGTCACCGTTAAAAGCAACGGTTTTCTCGTCCACAGCGAGTACGGCAATAATGTTGTTCTCA
>CALGGX010000295.1 GCA_937916025.1 uncultured Selenomonadales bacterium | reverse complement strand
CCGGCAGCTTCGGACCGTCGTTGTCGATGGAAAAAGTCTTCGATGCGATGAATAATCCGCTGTTCAAGGCGATCAAAATCCTCGAGCTCAATCCGAATCACGCGCTGTTCGCTCGATTGAAGGCACTCGACGCAAGCTCGGACGAGTTCAAATCGTTCTGCGAATTGCTTTACGCACAGGCACTGTTACTCGAAGGCGTGATGCCCGACGATCCGGCGGCACTCGCCAATAAAATCGCCGAACTTATGGCGAAATAACTGCTTCCACCTCAATCAAGGAGTGAAACAAATTTGGACGACCCTGCTATGCCGCTCGCGTTGCTGTTTTTATGCGCGCTTATGAGCGGTTATTTTTCTTTGATGGAAACGTCGATAGCGGAAAGCCACCGCACTCGCCTCGAAAAACAGTCGGAAGAAGGCGATGCCGAATCGCAACCGCTGTTGAAAATCCTCGACGCTCCCGAGAAACTGCTCGCAACCGCACAAGCCGGGTTTGCGCTGTCGATCATGCTCGCCGGAATCGTATCGAGTCTGTTCGCGCCGTTCATTCCGAACATGTCCGGCGACGTCCGCGTTGACGGTTTGATCGCAATCGCCGTTGCATTTATTCTTGCGTTGATTGTGATCTTGCCGTTCGGAGTGTTCATTCCGAAGGCGATCGCGCGGCGCGCGCCCGAGAAATGCCTGCTCGAACATTACAAAGGCTTCACGCGAATTGCGATGTTGATGACGCCGCTGACGTTCGTGATGACGAAACTCACGGGCGCGGCAGTGATGCTGAGCGGCGGCGGTTCGGTCGAGCAGGAAGATGCCGTAACCGAAGACGAAGTCAAAGACTTGATCGAACAGGGCGCGAGCGACGGCACGTTCGAGACCGAGGAGAAGGAGATGGTCGGGCGCGTCTTCGAGCTCGGCGACGAGACGGCATATTCGTTGATGACGCCGCGCACGCAGATGATCTGGCTCGATTTGAACGATTCGCTCGAACACAATTTGAGAGTCGTGCGCAATAATCCCGACACGATCATACCGGTCGGCGACGGCAATCTCGATGAATGCAGAGGTCTGCTGTACACGAAGGATTTGCTCGATGCCGCGCTCTCCGACGGCGGGGCAGAAAAAATCGCTCGTCAAGCGATCAAGCTCGACGAGCTTTTGCGAGAACCGATGTATGTTCCGAGCTCGCTCGACACATTCCGGTTACTCGAAAAATTCCGCAGCACTCACATGCATGAGGCAATGGTTCTCGATGAATACGGCGGAGTTATCGGTTTTATCACGCTCGACGACATTCTCAATGAAGTGATCGGCAAGAGCGAGGGCGATTCGCCTGCCGCCGCGCAAATGTCGAAGATAAACG
>CALGGX010000294.1 GCA_937916025.1 uncultured Selenomonadales bacterium | reverse complement strand
TCCATTGACTTTTGATCGGAACGATCGGGCAAAAGCCGAGCAAGCCGCCGAACTCGACAACGTCTCCGACCTTCGCGCCCGGCACCGGAATGATCCGAACCGCCGTCGTCTTGTTGTTGACGACGCCGATCGCCGCTTCGTCGGCAATGATTGCCGAGATCGTCGACGCGCTTACATCGCCGGAAATCGCAATCATATCCAGCCCGACCGAACAAACGCACGTCATTGCCTCGAGCTTTTCAATCGACAAGCTCCCTGCCTTGACGGCTTCGATCATTCCCTCGTCTTCGGATACCGGAATGAACGCGCCGCTGAAGCCGCCGACATGCGAGCTCGCCATCAAGCCGCCTTTTTTGACGGCATCATTCAGCAATGCCAACGCCGCCGTCGTGCCGGGCGCGCCGCATGACTCGATGCCCATCTCTTCCAAAATCCGCGCGACGCTGTCACCAATTTCTGAAGTCGGCGCGAGCGAGACATCGACAATTCCGAACGGCACTCCCAACCGTTTCGACGCTTCGCGGGCAACCAATTGCCCCACGCGCGTGATTTTAAACGCCGTCTTTTTGATCGTCTCGGCGATTGTCGAAAAATCCGCGCCCTTCAGATCTTCGAGCACATGTTTTACGACGCCGGGACCGCTCACGCCCACGTTGATCACTTTATCCGCTTCGCTTACGCCGTGAAACGCGCCCGCCATGAACGGATTATCCGACGGCGCATTCGCAAACGTCACCAGCTTCGCGCAACCGATCGCTTGAGCCTCGCGCGTCAACTCCGCCGTGCGTTTGATGATCTCGCCCATCTGTCGGACGCAATCCATGTTGATGCCCGCCTTCGTCGTCGCGAGATTTACACTCGAGCAAACAACATCCGTCGACGCGAGGGCTTGCGGAATCGACTCGAGCAAAATTCGATCGCCGTTCGTAAAGCCCTTTTCGACGAGCGCGGAAAAGCCGCCGATAAAATTCACGCCGACCGCCTTCGCCGCGCGATCGAGTGCCTCGGCAATCGGCACGTAAGAGTCCGTTTTGCAGGAATCGGCGGCAATCGCAATCGGCGTCACGCTGATGCGCTTGTTGATGATCGGCACGCCGTATTCGCTCTCGAGCTCCTCGCCCGTCGCCACCAAAAATTCTGCCGATGAAGTGATCTTGTCGTAGATGTTTTGACAGAATTGCCGAATGTTGGGGTGCGCGCAATCGCGAAGCGAAATGCCCATGGTGATCGTCCGCACGTCGAGTTTGTTCTCGGTGATCATTCGATTGGTTTCGAGTATGTCATCGATTGTGATCAAAAAAATCGCCTCGGTTCATAAAAAGTGTCGACAGTGTAACAGAATTGTCGCCGATTGTAAAGCTCGACGCTTGACACTTCGCGCGCGGTTTGATATAAATTAATCGGCTTTGACGCTTGAAATAAATTTTGTAAATGATAAAGACAGGTGAGCAGTTTGAATTTCGTATCGTCCGGATTGTCGGCAAAAATATTGGTCGAGCTCGAAAGACTTCTCGAAGCGGCGGTATCAGACGATCCGTTTGTGAGCGAAGCGTGCCTGCCGCTGTTGAAAGGCGGCAAACGGTTCCGACCGATCTTGTTTTTGATCTGTTCGAGGGCGGGCGGCGCGAACGATTACGAAAAAAAATTGCCGCTGGCGGCGGCGATCGAATTGATTCACACGGCGTCGCTGGTGCACGACGACATTCTCGACTCGTCAAAGATTCGGCGCGGCGTTTCGACGGCAAATGCAAAATACGGAGCACAAATCGCCGTGTTGATCGGCGATTATCTCTTCGCAAAAGCATTTCAATTCGTGGCAAACGGAAGTTACGGCGACGAAGTTTCGGCGGTGCTGTCGAAGTTGGTCAAAAATCTTTGCGTCGGCGAGATCAAACAGGATCGGTCGTTGTTTCAAATTCCGACGCTTGCCGAATATTACGAGCGCATTGAGTTGAAGACGGCGATTTTTTTGTCGAGTTGCTGTCGATTGGGAGCAATCACCGGCGGCTTGGATCGCCGAAGTTCGGAAATGCTGTCGAGCTACGGAACGAGTCTCGGGCTGGCGTTTCAGATCACGGACGATCTGCTTGACTTTTTCGGCGACGAACGCTTGACGGGCAAGAGACTCGGCGGCGATCTGAAGTCGGGCGTGATCACGTTGCCGATCTTGCGCGCGCTCGAGTCGAATGAACTTCGCTCGATCGTGACGCGCGAGGATATTTCCGATAAGCAGGTCGAGCGGGCGATTGAGCTCGTAAAAAAATCCGACGCGTACGAGTACTGTCGGAATCGGGCGTTTGCGCATGTCGAAGCCGCGCGGCTGGCTTTACCTTCGTCGATCGAGCCGACGATCGGAAAAATTCTCGAGCAGGCGGCGATGTTCATCGTCGAAAGATCATGGTGAACATTCTGTAGACGTTGTGGAAGTCGATGAATTTGATGCGGATGAATTTAAACAGAGCGACGAGTTTTCTGTGGAGCGTGACGCCGATCAATTCGCCGATCTTGTCGAAGATCATGCGTATCACGACGAACAGCAGGATCGAGATTTTAAATCCCATGATCGTAAGCGCGATGCCGCCGAAGATCGGCAACAGCAAGATCATTGCGATTTTGATCATGATAAACGAGCAGGTGACGGCGACGAGTGAGCGGCTCAATCGGATCAGCATTTGAGTATTGGCTCTCGCCCATGACGATAAGTCTTCGTATGCGAGTTTCGGATGCCGCACGCATCTTACGAGAAATGCCGCCGCTCGACGACCGTAGAATTGGATTGCCTCGCCGAGTTTTTGTATCAATTTGTTGATATCGGTCGGGATATTGGTGACGATGTTGATCATGTTCGCCGCGCTGAAATCTGTGATGAAACCGCGCATTGCTCCGAACGCGCCGCCCGCGATCTTGCCGACAGAACCGGCGATATTTTCCGGCACGGGG
>CALGGX010000293.1 GCA_937916025.1 uncultured Selenomonadales bacterium | reverse complement strand
ATTGTCAATCAGGCAATTCTCCTGGCTTCAGTTTATCGTTCCTCTGCGCCTTCCCAAGGTTACCCCCAGTGACATAATACCGGAATCACGAAGATATTAGATTCCGTTGCAGATTCACTCCCTGATACAGTGGCGGGACCGCGCCGGCCTTAGGGTATCCCCCGTACCGGACTTCCTTATTAAGTCTTACGACACCTGATCCAATCAATATTCAATTGTCAAATCATAGTTTTCATTAATGATATCATTTGCCTTGCGGCTTGTCAATAATTCTGCGCTGTGAGCTCGAAATACGCCTGCGGATGTTTGCAGACCGGGCAGAGTTTCGGCGCGCTCTTTCCGATATAAATATGTCCGCAATTGCGGCACTCCCAAGTCGAAACGCCCGCCTTCTCGAAAAACGCCTTTGCCTCAACCGACTTCAGCAATTTCCGATAGCGCTCCTCATGCCGCTTCTCGATTGCCGCCACGCCGCGGAACTGCTCCGCGAGCTCATGGAAGCCTTCCTCGTCCGCTTCCGCCGCCATTCGCGGATACATTTCAGTCCACTCTTCATGCTCGCCTTCCGCCGCATGCAGGAGATTTGTCGGCAGATCACCGAGTTCGCCCAATGCCTTGAACCACAGTTTTGCATGTTCTTTTTCATTATCCGCTGTCTTCAAAAACAGTTCCGCAATCTGCTCGAAGCCGCTCTTCTTTGCAACCGACGCATAGTAAGTGTATTTATTGCGCGCTTGACTTTCACCGGCAAATGCTTCCCACAAATTCTTCTCGGTCTTGCTGCCTTTGAACTCGACCTTGGAAGGTTTTTCGTCCGCCGCAGTCGCCTCGACTTTTACGAAACTCGCCGCCGAATGTTTGCAGATCGGACAGAAATACGCGGGCGGCAATTCATCTCCGACGTACTCGAAGCCGCAAATCGTGCAACGCCAAATCGTCTTGCCTGCTTGAGTTTTGCCGACGGCTTGCGGTTTCGGTTTGATGTGCGCGTGATAGTAAGCATACGTCGCCGGACCGACTTCGGAAAGTTGCTCCATATCGACGACATCCGCAATGAAGATCGAATGCGTTTCTGCGTCAATGATCTGCCGAACTTTGCCGCTGATGTAGCCGGTCGTGCCTTCGGTGATTGCAAACGTGCCGTTCTTCGTGCGCTTGACTGCGCTGAAGCCCGCAAATTTATCGACCGTCCTGCCGCTTTGAAATCCGAAACGTTTGAACAGATCGAACGATGCCGCCTCGCTGAGGATCGATGCCGTGAAATTGCCGGTTTTTGTCAGAATTTCATTGGTGTAATTCTTTTTGTTAACGGCAACCGTCAACAGCACCGGATTATCGGTGATTTGCGTCAACGTGTTTGTGATGCACGCGTTGTCATGCTCGCCGCTTACGCTGAGCACATACAAGCCGTAGCTGATTTTTGTCAACATATCAAAACCCTCCTTCTGCAACGTCATTTCGCGTTGCAAAAAAAAAATCCTGCCGTCTGACAGGAGCAAAAACGCAATCATTTCTTCGACTTCTTATCTTTCTTCGCGTTTTTGGATTTTGCGTTCGGATCAACGTCTTTGTACGTCTCCAATGCCGCGCGAAACTCGGCAATCGAGGCTTCGCCGAAGTTTTCGTCAAACAACTGCACCGAGATGCAACGTCCGAGATCGGAGCGGAAGAAGACCACCGCCGCTTGCTGATCGGCAACCGCCACGCCGTCAATCTTGCCGTCGCCGTCTTCGTCGATCTCGATCTCCTTCGCCGTGATGCCGAAAACGCCCTTGTTGCCTTTCTGAATTTCGACCAAGTTCAGCTCGTCAAACTCGTCTTTCTTCTTCGCCTCGATGTATTGCTCGATGAATTTCTTCGAGTCTTTGTTGAAGTTCGGAATCATCGTCGTATCAAACGCATCAAACAGAATGATCCACGCGCGCTTGATGGTGTAGCCTTCATTGTCGAAAATCAAAACCTCGCCTTTCTTCTCGGCATCTTCGTAATAGACATTCGCCGGAACCACGTTCGGACGTTTCGGACATTCCAAACTGTAATTGTACTCGCGACTGACATATTCGTAAGTCTCTGCCGATTTCGCCGCGTCCGCCGTCGAGAAAATCAAAAACAGCATTGCCGATGCCGTCAAAAAAATTCGTTTCAACATGCAAAATGACCTCCGTCATTGAATTTTTCATGAACGAAAGTCATTATACCAATTCGAGCGAACAAAAATCAATAATTTTTTATGTTGTCTTCGCTTCCGTCAATCGCGATACTCGTGTCGGAGCATGGCGAAGATGATCAAATCTTTGTACTCGCCGCCAATGCACACCGACTCTCGAAACAATCCCTCACGTCGAAAACCTTCCGAATCGTAGAGATGCAACGCGCGCGAATTGGTCGTTTCGCAATCAATCAACAATCGGTGCCGGTTCAACACATCAAACACAAAACGCTTAAGCAGACGCAATGTCTCGTGCCCGACGCCGTGCCCTTTGCTTCCAATCACCAAGTGCCACAGATATATCGAAATATCATCGAAATGATCGATCAGAATATATCCGCAACGCTCGCCGTTGTGCAGCTCTGCGATCGCCGCCAATTTCGGCTCGGCTCTGCCGTCGAGAATTTCAATCCAATTTTCGCGCTCGAATGGCACAATGAACGGCGCATTTTCGGGATCGTTTTGCAGTCCGAGAATGTATTCGAGATCGTCCGGCTCCGCGCGGCGCAATCGGAGCTCGGCATTTTCAATCAGTATTTCCGACATATGAAACTCCTTGAAAAAAAACCCGCTCGAAGAGGCGATCGCCTTCCCGAACGGATAAATGTTGTTTTCGATATTTCAGAGCGAGCTTGCAAAATCCTTGCCGAGTGATTTGCACTCTTCGAGAACGCCGTCATCCGGTCCGTTTTCGCAAATCAAACCGTCGCCGAAAAGTTTCGCGCCGGCATCTTTCGTGCGCTCGACCCAATCTTCCATCCACTTGCCGCCGCCCCAACCGTAAGAGCCGAACAGGGCAACCGGCACGCCGTCGAGTTTCTTCTCCGCTTCGGCGAAGAACGGCTCGAAGGAATCTTCTTCGAGAACCTCGTCGCCCATCGCGGGGCAACCGAAGATTACTCCGTTGTATGCGGCGATATCTTCCGCCTTGAAGTCGTCTACGATGAAGAGATCGACATCGGCACCGGCGGCTTTCACGCCTTCGACGATCGCATTTGCCATCGACTCGGTATTGCCCGTGCCGCTCCAATAAACGACTGCAACTTTGCTCATATCATTAACCTCCTTGATACAATCAACGGCAGTTTTATATCAGCATTGACGGCAAAAGTCAAGCATTTTTATTTCCTGTTGTCAAACGACATGCGGCAATGTATAATCAATCAAACGAGGAGGTTTAATATGGATAAGCAGATCAGATCGAAAGATGCGGTGATAATCGGCGCGGGGCATGCGGGCTTGACGGCGGGACTTTACGCCGCGCGTCTGGAATTGTCGACGCTCATTCTCGAAAACGGTTTGGTCGGCGGGCAGATCGCCTCGGCGGCTCATATCGTAAATTATCCCGGCATCAAAGAGATCGGCGGTAACGCGCTCGAAAAAACTGCCATGGAGCAGGCAATGTCATTCGGCGCGGAAGTCGACGAGTTTGACGAGATCGAACGCGTCGAGCTCGAAGGCAAGATGAAGCTCGTCGAAACGGCGAATTACATTTACGAAGCAAAGGCGGTAATTCTTGCCACGGGGCAACGGCGTCGGAAACTCGGCTTGGCGGAAGAAAATCGCTTTGCAAATCGCGGCGTGCATTATTGCGAAGTGTGCGACGGGCACATGTATCGCGGCAAGCAGATCGCGGTGGCGGGCGGCGGAAATTCGGCAGTTGACGCGGCACTCTTTTTGACGAAGTACGCCGAAAAAGTGTTTTTGATCCATCGCTCGGAGCTCCGCGCGGACGAGGTCAGTCAGCAAAAACTGTTTGACAATCCGAAAATTGAAGTGATGTTGCAAACTCGGATTGCGAAATTGCTCGGAGACTCTCGACTTCGGCAATTGGAATTGATCGATCGGCAGACGGAAGCGGCGCAATTGCTGAAAGTCGACGGCTTGTTTGTCAATGTCGGCGTCGAGCCCAACAACGAGCTGTTTCGCGAGCAGGTCAAACTCAACGAACGCGGCTTTATATTGGCGGGCGAAGATTGCAAGACGAATTTGAGCGGCGTCTTTGCGGCGGGCGACATTCGCGAGAAGGAATTTCGGCAGTTGACGACGGCGGCGGCTGACGGCACGGTTGCCGCGTTGCAGGCAGAAAAATACATCCGAAGCACAAATTGGAATTGAAGGAGAGATTTTTATGTTGACGGTTTACTCAATCACGCAATGCCCGTGGTGTGACAAGGCGAAGCGGTATCTCAATCAAAAGGGCGTCGAATACGAAGTGCGGAACATCGAAGAGAGCGAGGAAGATGCGCGCGCATGCGAAAAACTCTCGGGCGATACGATGGTTCCCGTCATTACGGACGGCAAAAATTACGTAGTCGGTTTTGACAAAGCAAAAATCGACGAACTCATCGGCTAAGCGTATTCGGCAATGAAGACGTTCATCGGGCTCGGCTCGAACGTCGGAGCGCGTCGAAAAACTCTGCGTCATGCACTCGAACTCATCAACGAAATGCATGGCGCGGAGTTGCTCGGCGTGTCATTTTTTTATGAGACGGAACCGTGGGGCGTCGTCAATCAGCGCGCATATGTCAACGCGGCAGCCGCGCTCGAAACGACGCTCGAGCCGCTCGAATTGCTGAACGAACTGCAATCGATTGAAGCACGACTCGGCAGAGTTCGGCTCGAACATTGGGGCGCGCGGACGATCGATCTCGACATTCTTGCAATCGAAGGCATTAAAATGTCGACGGCGCGTTTGACGGTGCCGCATCCGCTGATGAACGAACGCGCGTTTGTGCAGGTGCCGCTTTCGGATTTAATCGAGCTCGCTCCGCGCGGAAGCGGAGAAGTCATTCGCATCGACGGCAGTCCGATCGACTTTCGATTGCAATTGATTGCGTGCGTCGATCGAAATTGGGGAATCGGTCGGAACGGGCGATTGCTGTTTCGGATTGACGAGGACATGAAACATTTCCGATCGATGACGCTCGGCGGCACGGTGATCATGGGGCGACGGACGTTTGAGTCGATCGGAAAACCGCTCGACGGCAGAAGAAACATTGTCTTGACGCATCAATCGATCGACGGCGTCGAAACCGTCGGCAGCATTTCGGAATTGTTCGAGCGGCTGTCGATGAAGGAGAAGAATTTTGTAATCGGCGGCGGCGAGATTTATCGGCAACTTCTTCCTTACGTCGTCGACGCGCATGTGACGGTTGTCGATCGCGCGGAAATTTCGGACGTCCGATTGCCCGATCTCGACGCTCGCAACGAATTCGCTTTGATTAAAGTCGAGCCGCGCGGCGTTTTCGAGTTTCGACATTACAACAGGAGGCAGAAATGCAGATTTTCAAAAACGACTGGGCGCAATTTCTCGACGCCGAGTTGCAGGAACCGTACTATCGCGAGCTCCGACAATTTTTGATCGGCGAATACCGCTCGCGAGTGATCTACCCGGACATGTATTCGATCTTCAACGCGCTGCATTACACTCCGTATTCTGCCGTGAAGGTCGTGATCCTCGGGCAAGATCCGTATCATGAACGCGGGCAGGCGCATGGTTTGAGTTTTTCCGTGCAGCCGGGCGTCGAGCCGCCGCCTTCATTGCAAAACATCTTTAAAGAACTTCAAACCGATCTCGGTTGCCGAATTCCGAACAACGGTTGCCTCAAGCCGTGGGCGGAGCAGGGCGTTTTGCTTCTGAATGCGGTTTTGACCGTTCGAGAGCACAACGCGAATTCTCATCAGGGCAAGGGCTGGGAACATTTCACCGATCGTATCATTCGATTGTTGAACGAGCGCGAGCGTCCGATTGCGTTTATACTCTGGGGCAATTACGCGCGGCAGAAAAAGCGACTGATCACATCGCCGCAGCATCTGATAATCGAGTCGGCGCATCCGAGTCCGTTGTCGGCTCCGCGCGGATTTTTCGGCAGTCGTCCTTTCTCGCGTGTCAACGAATTTTTGAAAGCGCATGGAGAAACGCCTGTCGATTGGCAAATTCCTGATCTGAAATGAAGGGCGGTTTAAAGCGATGAACTTGAAAACGAAGGCAATGCTCGGGATCGATCTGTTGATCATCATCGCGTGCGCGGTCGTCGGATTTTTAAATTATCGGAGCGCGGCGTCGGGCTTTGCGATGACTTTGCAATTGAAGGCGGCGTCGAATGTCCGCGCGGCTCTTGAGCTCATCGACTTGAAATATCCCGGCGATTGGGAGATCAAATCCGGCGAGCTTTTCAAAGGCGATAAAAAAATCGACGGCGATTCGGAGATTGTCGATCATCTTGGCAGAGTGAGCGGCGGTCACGTGACGTTTTTTCGCAATGACACGCGCGTGTCGACGACCGTCAAAAACGAAGCCGGGCAACGCGCGCTCGGCACAAAAGCCTCGGAAGCGGTGACGACGGAAGTATTGACGAAAGGCGCGGAGTATACCGGCAGAGCGAATGTTGTCGGCGAAGATTATTACTGCGCGTATGAACCGATCAAAACTCGGAGCGGGCAAGTGATCGGAATGATTTTTGTCGGGTTGTCGGTGCACGAGCTCGACGAGATCAATCGCAATTTCGTAACGTCGATGCTGACTTCAATCGTCGGCGTTTTACTCGCGATCGGAATTTTGACTTGGAAAGTGATCGAGCGGGTGCTCACGCCGCTGATTGAAGTTACGTCGAAACTCGAAAAAATTGCGAACGGCGATTTGCGCGGCGAAGACATTGAAGTCAAGAGTAACGACGAGATCGGGCGGCTCGCCGACGGAGCCAATGAAATGAAACGTCGATTGAAGATATTGGTGACGAACGTGGCGCGAAGTGCGGAGATCGTGGCGGCGTCTTCGGAGGAGTTGACGGCAAATTCGCAAACCGCATCGGAAGTTGTCGAGAAATTGACGGTGAACACCG
>CALGGX010000292.1 GCA_937916025.1 uncultured Selenomonadales bacterium | reverse complement strand
TAATGTTTTGTCATCAATTCACACCCCTGAAAAGCAATGCGTAATTCTTAATTCGTAATTCATAATTAAAAAAACGTCACCCCTAATTACGCATTACGCATTACGCATTATCAATTGCCTTTACAGCACTTCGTAGATAAGAGTCGCGTTGCCGATTGTAATCTTATCGCCATGTCGGAGAATATGCTTTTCAATCGACTTTTTGTTGACGAAAGTGCCGTTCAAACTCCCCGCGTCGCGGATCACATGCCGATGCCGCTCATACGAGATGTATGCATGCACTCGAGAAATGCCTTCGTCCTCGAGCACGAGATCATTCGAGTCGCGACGTCCGATATATACTTGCCGCTCGCCGAGAATTAACTCGAGTTTCTCGCTGTCCTTGACACTCAAAATCGCGATGTCGTACTCGATTCGGCGCGGCATAACCGTCTTGATCGACGAGATGATCTTCGTTCGGCTTGCTATCAGCGTCTTTTCGTTTTCATCGACGAGCGTATCTTCAACCAGCGTTTTCGACAGTACATTGCTTTCGAGATCAATCGTATCGTCATCGCTCCGACTGTCGTCGATGTATTTCGAGCGCACCAATATCGCCTCGTCGCCTTCAAACATTTTTTCGATGTGCACTCCGAGATTGCCGTCCATAAAACAGTTCTCGCGGATGATTTTCTTTTCGACCGCCTCATACAACGCCTTGATGATGCGCGCCGCCGACAGCCTGTGGCAATCCTCCTCGCTTAACAGGATTGTATAATCATTCGGAACAATCAAACCGTCCGGCGTCTTCTTTTCTTGAAGGACGACTTCGCGTTCCAACGCTTTTATCAATGCAGTCGGTTCTACCGAGCCGCGCTTCTGAAACAAGCTCGCGAGCTGTCCGCTGATCGCCGACTCGATTTTTGAAAATCCCAATTGACTTGCCTCCCCTCTTCAATAAAGTGATTATATCATAATCAACCTTCGATCGACAATTATATAAAGCCGTGCGTTTTCAGTTGCCGATACAGCGAATAAAACGCGAGCGGCAAGCCGAGAATGATTCCGACGAGTCGTCCCTTGCCGCCGAGCCCGAGATATTCGTCCGCGAGCCCGCCGAGATACAGACAGATCAACATGAACGCCGCGAGATAAAATCCCACGCCCGATAAAATCGAAAATGCCTTCCACATTCGATCGCCACCTTTCAGCTGTTGACATTATGATCTATTATTGAAACAAAGTCAATGCAAGAGGTGATCGCAATGTTAAAGGCAATTGCAACGACCGGACGGCGCGAACAAAATTCGTCGACGGCGTTGGCACTCGAGGCTGCCGATCGATTGCAAATTCCGTTCGTCGAGCGGCGCGATCGATCGATTGAAGAACTCGCTCGAGAGTTCGGTGTCGACAGTTTGATTGTTGCAAAAAAAAATTCGCTCCGTCTCCTGACGCTCGACGAGCGCAACGAGAGCAACGAAATATTTTTTCATCCGTCGACGGCGCATTTAAGGATCAAACAGCTCCGCGCGGGCGGTGTCGATCGAATGATTGAAGCAATGAATTTATCTGAAGGCATGCGAGTACTCGACTGCACTCTCGGACTCGGTTCGGACGCGATCGTTTCGAGTTTCGTCAGTCAATGCGAAGTTTCAGCCGTCGAGATCAATCCGCTGTTGGCATTTGTCGTCGAATACGGGTTGCGGAATTTTGTCGATGACAATCGATTTGTGTTGGAGGCAATGCGGCGAGTGAAAGTGATCTCGGCGGATTATCTCGACATACTTCGCGCGGCATCGGATCGCTCGTTTGACGTGGTGTATTTTGATCCGATGTTTCGACATCCGCTCAAGCGAAGTTGCGCGGTGAATGTGATTCGGCAGGCGGCAGAACATCGCCCCGTTTCGATCGAAGCGATTTCGGAAGCAAAACGCATTGCCCGACATCGGGTCGTGTTGAAAGAAAACGCGCGGAGTTTGGAATTCGCGCGGCTCGGCTTTGAAAAATTCATCGGAGGCAAATACAGCCCGATCAAATACGGCGTCTTTATTGTTGATTGAAAATATCGCGCTCGGCAGTGATTGAACCGCCGCCGAATGCTGACCAACTCACGGTGACCTTCGCGTGATTGTTGTTGACATTTGTTTCAACATCGAATTCGATTGTCATTCCGAAAAAATTGTCGAAATGCGGCGCGTCGGCGTCACCGAGCCAAGCGTAATTTCCGGCGTGCAATGCGTTTTTCGATGCAAGATACTGAAGTTCGGCAATTTGTGCATTTGCGAGATGGATTGCGGCGGTTCGGATTGCCGTCTCGCGACCGGTTTTTTGCGCCGAATGGAAGCCGTTGATGATAAACATCGCCGAGATCGCCAATATTGTCGATAAAAAAATCGCCTCGATAAAAACGAAGCCGCCGTTGTTAAATATACGTCCGAACATCACCGCTCCTTGAGTGCAATGCTGATGCGCCCGTAATTGGTAATATAAAGGTATTTCCGGACTTTACGGGTTTCGTTTTGAAGGAGAATATGTCCGCCCGATTCAATCAAATTGCCGTTTGCTCTGAATCGGATGCTGCTTCCGAGACCCGTCAACGAAAAAATGAAGTCGTGCTTCAAAAAATGTTGTTCTTTAATCCGCTCCGACTTCTGATATTGTCTGACCGAATAGTGTTGAGTTTTGCCCAATGTATTGGAAACTGCAAACTCGATATTTTTTATCGAATATCCTTTCGCATAATTGAATCCGAAAGTCTTGTAAGTTGCCATGCGCGAAACGGACTGAGCGTAATGAGCGAGCGAGTGCACGCCCCTGATTTCGTAATCGGCATAAACTTCGTCGAGCATATTGCCGAGCTTCGGCAAAGCAATCGAGGCGAGTACTCCGATGATCGCCGTTGCAATTACCGCTTCCAACATTGCCAAGCCGCGTTCGTCAAGAGAAGGTTTCATTTCACTTGCCATAAGTCTTTGACGAATCGTAATAAAAAACACCGGCAGTCTTACTGTCCAACGTCGCGCGATGATCTGTGTTTAATGCATATTCCATTGTATTGGTGATCGTCAAAATCGAACAGGTTGATTCGGTAACGTAGACTTTTCCGCGCGGCGGCGAGACTTTATCTTGCAGGTCTTTGGAAGTGACGAGCGCGGGGATGTCATTCGGATAAGCGCCGGTGCGGAGATTATAGACAGAAACGGCAGTGTCGATTGCAGTGAGATCGGATTGCACTTTTGCTGTATTGGCGCGCGTGGTGACATCGGTGAAGCGCGGAACGGCGATCGCCGCGAGAATGCCCATTACCGTGACCATCAACAATACTTCGAGTGTCGCGAAGCCGCCCTGCCCCATTCGTTTCATCAATCATTCCTCCTCTGAAGTTCTTTTTATTAATAATAACACGCGCGCAATTTCATGTCGAGAAAAAAAAACAGAAGTATTTAACCTCTGCACTTTTTTTTTATTGACTTACATATTTCGATTGAAACAAAAAAAATCCGCCGAAACCGCTTTCGACAGAGTTTTTTTGCGTTTCCAAACCGCAAGCAGTACGAACCTGCGCACGACTCAAAGAAGTTCTCGGTCACAAAAGTATTTCTTCGACGATGTTACAAAACCGCAAGCGGCACGAACTAACCAAAACACCCGAAAAACTATCGGACAACCGTGGCTCATTTTCCGCCCTCCGATCGGTTTTCCAAAATCGTCGAATGACTTTAACACACACATTGTAAGACAGTCGACGAAGTTTGTCAAACGGAAAGGTCACGGACTGTTTCAGATCAAGCCGCACTTGAATTGCATCATGATCTCGTGCGTCAAACTCCAATCGTCCGCCTGCCCGACGATCTCCTCACGACTCAACCAAATCGCTTCCTTCAGCTCCGAACGATCCATGCGAATTCGATCGTCACCGTCAACGTCACAGATGAAGCCGGTCAAAATGTCCTGCACACTTCCCCACGGCTGCGATTTGTAATATCGAATGTTCTTGACGCGCAAGCCGACTTCTTCCATGACTTCGCGCTCGACCGTCTGCTCGAGTGTCTCGCCGATCTCCACAAAGCCCGCAATCAGCGCGTAAAACGGCAAGTCCCGATTCGCATACTTCGTCACCAACAACCGATCGCCGTTGCGAACGCCGACAATCACTGCCGGAAGCAGGCGCGGATAAATCACATTGCCGCACTCGGAGCATTGAACCGCACGCTCAGTTGCCGAATGCGTCGTCCGATGCCCGCAACGCCCGCAATAGCGATTATCGCGATACCACAACGCCAAATGCCATGCCGTATATGCCGCAAACATCAGCTCGCGCGGCTTTTTCAACTGCCGACGCATGTCTTTCAATGTCATATACTCGAAACCGACGGGCGTTTTTGACAAATGCTCGGCGAGATAAAAATCCCGCGCGTCGAGCGTGAAGAGATATCTCGCCTCGTCAAAATCAATCGGCAACTCCGAAGCGTGCGGAAAAATTTCTACGCGATTGATCAACAGCCGATTGCCGTCAACACAAATCACCGTGTCCTCCGCGCGGCACTTTTTTGTCGGATCGTACCGGTTGAGCAACCGATGCGGATAAATGTCTTGTATCATCTTATCAACCCTCATTAATGATAACACGCGCGCAATTTCATGTCGAGAAAAAAACGGAAGCGTTCAGCCTCCGTCGGAT
>CALGGX010000291.1 GCA_937916025.1 uncultured Selenomonadales bacterium | reverse complement strand
TCCAATCGGATTGACTGCGCCGCGATAACTTTCCGGTTGCGGGTGAATTTGCGGATCGCCGTAAATTTCAGATGTACTCGCCTGCAGAACACGCGCATGATTTTTTTCCGCCGAATCGAGAACGTTCCGCGCGCCGAAAAAATTTGTTTCGATCGTCTTGATCGGATCGGCTTGATAATGCGGCGGACTTGCCGGGCATGCCAGATTGAAGATTTGATCGACTTCAAAATTTATCGGCTCGACGACATCTCGTAAAACGAACTCGAAATTCGGATCCGAAGTCAGCGGCTCGATATTCGTTCGCCGACCGGTGAACAGATTGTCCAAGCAGATGACGCGGTTGCCTTCACGGAGCAGTCGTTCGCAAAGATGCGAGCCGAGAAATCCTGCGCCGCCCGTCACCAAAATTTTTTTCATCGAATGAATCACCGCCTTCGATTGATAAATATTTCAAGATAATATCACGTTGACACATTAAAATCAACGATATATCATTCATGCGCAACGGATTTTTGAAAGGAGACGCGCAGATGGAAACAGCCGAATCGTTTGAATTGAAATCCCTGCTGTCGATTAAAGGCGCGGCGATAATTGCCTCGTCGGCAATGTTACTCGTCGCCGGCGGCGGGCTCGCCGCATCAAACTCGCTTGCCGACAGCGATCAAATCGTTCGAGGCGTTCGTGCGGAAGGCAGAGACATTTCAGGCATGTCGACTGCCGCCGCTCATCAGTATTTGCAATCGGTCGGCAATGCAAAAGCCAAGCCGCTCAATTTTTCTTACGGCGAGCAGACGTTTACGATTGCGCCGGAGGAGATAAATTTCGCGCCGAAGGTCGATGAAGCGATGAATCAAGCGTACAGCTTCGGGCGCGGCGGCGATTGGGTTCACAACATTCAAAGCCAGATCAGATGCGCGCTGAACGGGCGCAACGTCGTCCTCACCGCCGGCTACGACGAAAATCTCTTGACCGAGAAACTCAATGCGATTGCCGCGCAGATCAATCAACAGCCCGGCAACGCGTATTGCTACATCAATGCCGACGGCTCAATCGGGAAGGTCGCGGGCGTGATCGGCTATA
>CALGGX010000290.1 GCA_937916025.1 uncultured Selenomonadales bacterium | reverse complement strand
GCTTTACGGCGGGCTCCCGACAAAGGCGGTCGCGGATAAATTGTACGGCGGCGAAGGCGCGGACGTTTTCAAATACGCGACGGGTGACGGTAACGATACCGTCTTCAATTACGACTACGCGCAAAGCGATGTGATTAACGTCGACGGCACGGTGAAATCATCGAGCGTATCGGGCAAAAATGTCGTGCTGAAGATCGGCTCCGGCTCGCTGACGCTCGGCAATGTCGTCAACAAACTCGTTCGCATCAACATCGACGGTACGGACGGCGTTTACAAATTCGACGCGAAGAATGCCTCCTTGCAGAAGGCGGCAGAAAATGCGGCGAAAGATTTGATCACGATCGATCCGATCGAACAAAATCCGACGCTTGTGAGCGGCGCGCAATTTCCGACTTCGGAGGAAGAGTATTGGTTTGAAGAACAGGATTCGGCATTGCATGACGAGCTCGGCGAGATCATTATTTCAGACACGGCGATTGATCTCGACTTCAATCAGCTGTCGACAATGCAGGAAAAATCGGCAATAATCGATTTTGCGAGCTCCGCGCGGCATCAAAAACTGAAAAACTTTTGATTGACTTCAAAGCCCAATTGCGATATTCTTATTTCTCGTGAATGCAAATTGTTTCTGTCTCTCGGCGTCAATTATTGTAAGTGGAGGGCGAGACTGAATGGCTGAAAGGGAAATAAAATTTCGCGGTTTGAAGTCGTTTCAGATATTCAGCGGCGAAATCAAACAAGTTTGGATTTACGGTTTCTATTTGAAGCGCGGCACATACGGAGATCCCGGTCCGCAAGCTCATATTTTTGTCTACGAAAACGGCTACGAAGGCTATCGCGTTGACAGCAAGACAATCGGGCAATATACCGGCTACACCGATCGCGATAACGTCGAAATCTATGAAGACGACATAGTCAGCTTTGACGAAAAAGAAAAGCGCGGCGTCGTCGAATATTTCAGAGGCGCATTCGTGGTTCGTTGCGGACGAGAGAAATCGCCGAGGCTGTTGGTAAACCTGATCGGCAAAAACATAAAAATTCTCGGCAACCGCTTCGAGCATCCGCAACTGTTGGTTAAGAAAAAGAGAGGCGATTCAAATGTTGCACACACTGTTTAAATTCTTTACGGTAAGCGTCCTGCTTACCGCCTTTTTTTGCAATCAGGTGCAGGCGTATGACGACAAAAATTACATCTACATCGGGCAGTACAACGGCATGGATTATTTCCTCGACGCGTATTCGATCAGCGTCAAGAGCGATAAGCCGAATGCGCGGACGTGGACGCAAAAAGTATTTCCGATCGGCGAGAGTTTGAAGCCGAACACGGCGCGCTCGATCGAGCAGAAATTTCATGTCGAAAACGGCATTGCTTACAATTCGACGCACAAAAAAAATCCGATCGACGAAGTTGCCGACAACGCCGAGCGAATTTTTTTGATGAAGAGTTTTAATGTCGGCTTCGAGCAGGCGTTCGGAGAATCGCCGGAGATCATTTCCAAAGTTCAGCCGCTCAAAGACGACGGCAAAGTCAATCCGGAGCTGACGGAAATCGTGTTCATACTCGACAGGAGCGGCTCGATGGGCGGAATGGAAGAAGATACGATCGGCGGCTTCAATTCGATGCTCGAACGGCAGAAATCGACTGACGGCAAGGCATTCATGACGACGATTTTGTTTGACGACAAGATTGAATATCTGCACGATCGGATTGCGCTCGACGAAATTCAGCCGATCACTCGCGAGGAATATTGGGTGCGCGGCTCGACGGCGTTGCTCGATGCGATCGGCGAGACGATCATTCACATCAAGGCAATTCAGAAATACGCAAAGCCGGAAGAACGCCCGGCGAAGACAATTTTCTGCATCACGACGGACGGCATGGAAAATGCAAGTCGGAAGTATGATTATCGTGCCGTGAAGCGATTGATTGAACAGCAAAAAGAGTCGGGCTGGGAATTTTTGTTCCTCGGCGCGGACATCGACTCGACGGCATTGGCGGAGCGCATCGGAATCGATCGGAGCCGCGCGGCGAATTACAAAAAAGATCGGCGCGGGAGCGGCTTGATGTACGGAGCGTTCTCGGATGCGGTGACGAGCATGCGCTCGAGCGGCACGGTCGCCGAAGATTGGAAAGACGAAGTCGAGGAGGACGAGCGAAGTCGTTGATTTTGTTTGCAATTGACAGTTTCGGCTGATATAATAATTGCACATTTTTCGAGAGGAGTTTTACGATAGTCTATGGGTAAAAAGATGAAGACAATGGACGGCAATCAGGCCGCTGCTCATATCAGTTATGCATTTACGGAAGTGGCGGCGATCTATCCGATCACGCCTTCTTCTCCGATGGCAGAGCACGTCGACGAGATGGCAGCGCGAGGCGCGAAAAACATTTTCGGTCAGAAAGTTCGGCTCGTCGAATTGCAATCGGAAGGCGGCGCGGCAGGAACCGTGCATGGTTCTCTTCAGGCGGGCGCGTTGACGACGACTTATACCGCGTCGCAAGGCTTCCTGCTGATGATTCCGAATCTCTACAAAATCGCGGGCGAAATGCTCCCCGGCGTTTTTCATGTCAGTGCGCGCGCGCTTGCTACCTCGACGCTGAACATTTTCGGCGATCATCAGGACGTGATGGCGGCGCGTCAAACCGGTTGCGCCATGCTTGCCGAAGCCGGCGTTCAGGAAGTCATGGATTTATCCGCCGTCGCGCATCTTGCCGCAATCAAAGGCAGAATTCCGTTCATCAATTTCTTCGACGGCTTCCGCACCTCGCATGAAATTCAGAAGATCGAAGTGATTGATTACGCCGAGCTTGCGAAGATCGTCGATTACGATGCAATCAACGCATTCCGCCGCCGCGCGCTCAATCCGGATCATCCCGTCATTCGCGGCACCGCAACCAATCCCGACGTGTATTTCCAAGTCCGTGAGACCGTCAATCAATATTACGATCAACTGCCGGATATTGTCGAGCAGGCAATGGCGGACGTCGCAAAGCTCACCGGACGCGAACATCATCTTTT
>CALGGX010000289.1 GCA_937916025.1 uncultured Selenomonadales bacterium | reverse complement strand
CGTATACGGCAGAAAATTTCACTGACTATCTGTCAAGCCTGATTTGCAACGGAATTTTGGACACTTACGGCGACTGCTTTGAACTTACTGCACCCACAAAGGGCTTAAAGGTCATTCTCGGAAAAGGGAAAGCTTGGATAAATGGCCATTATTTCATCAACGATGCCAAATACAGCATTGATTTGTCAGAATATCAGGGCGGGTATTATCAGATGTTCTCGTTAAAGAATTCCATGGATATGCTGTTTCGGGATTTGACTCTGCATTCCTATAAGCTTATGTTAAATGGGTTGGAGTATGATGGCGTGACGGAGGTTACGGTGGAGGGCAAATATCATCTCTACATAGAGGCGGAGGATGAGCTGGGGCATAAAAGCACCGCTGATTTGGAATTTCTGATTGATCGGATAAAACGTCGGGAATGCCATCAGCGCGGGGAAGAATGAAACCGGCGCGTCGAGCTCGACGACGAAGGTTTTCGGATCGGGAGCGGAAACGCCGAGCGTCGAGGGATCGCCGCCCTTGATCACGGCGTCGGCATTTTTGACGCACGCGACCGTCGAGCCGAGCATGTAAGAATACTCTTCCGCCTTTTGGCAATGTCGACGCCAAGCAAATACAAAGTCGTCTGCAGTGACGGGATCGCCGTTCGCCCATTTCGCATCGCGAAGGTGGAACGTGTAAGTCTTGCCGTCTTCGGAGACGTCGAAACTCTCGGCGATTGCGGGGATGGGTTTGCCACTCGCGTCGAGTTGCGTCAAGCCGTCAATGCAATCGGCAATCACTTCAAACGAATACGAGTCGGTTGCCTGCGCGGTATCGAGCGAGACCACGTTCGAGCCGAGCATGACTTTGAGACTGTCGTTGGCGGACTCATCACCGCCGCATGCCGAGATCAACATCATCATCGTCAATAACATCGCGATCAGAATTTTTTTCATCGATAACGCCCCTTTCATTTTACATTCATTTTATAAAATGCGGTTGCCGATGTCAAGATTGACTGCCGCGAGCGGAAGAATTAAAATGCAATCGGTGATGTGAAATGAGATTTGAAGAAATGCTCGGCGAGTGCGGCACGAAAGTGCCGGGGCTGGGCGTTGTGATTTTCAAAGACGGCTCGGAGATTTTCTCGACCTTCCTCGGCAATCGACGACTCGACGAGCCGAAACCGGTCACGCGAGACACTCGCTTCCGCGCGGCGTCGGTGTCGAAAATGTTCACGGCGATGAGCATTCTGCAATTGATCGAACTCGGCGCGCTTGATCCGGACGAAGATGTCGGGCGATATTTAAACTTCCGATTGCGCAATCCGAACTTCCCGACAAAAAAAATCACCGTCCGAATGTTGGCGGCGCATACGTCTTCTCTTCGCGACGGCAACATTTACTCCGCGCCTCCCGATTGCGATTTGGAAGAATTTTTTTCTCCGTCGGGGCGTTTTTTTGAAGGCGGAGCGCATTTCGCGCCGTCGAGCGAAGAGCCCGGCGAGTATTTTCATTACAGCAATCTGAATTACGGAGTGCTCGGCACGATTATCGAGCGGGTGACGGGCGAGCGTTTTGATTTATATCAGAAAGAACATCTTTTCAAGCAATTGGAAATGAAGGCGGATTACGTTCCGGGCAATTTCGAGCGTCGGGAGTTTGAAATGCTCGGCGCGACGTATCAAAAAAAAAATCCGCGCGGCGAGTGGGATGAGCGCGGACGTTGGTTTGGAAAATCGGACGATTATCGCGGCGTGCAACCGTCGAAAGAGACGCTCGCCCTTCAAAATCCTTACGACGAAACATTTCAATCGACGTATTCATTGCAGAATTATCGCGTCGGCACGAACGCGACGATCTTCTCGCCGCAAGGCGGTCTGCGCATTTCGTTTGATGAAATGTCGCGGACGTTGGAGATGTTGCTCGACGGCGGAGAATTTCGCGGGCGTCGGATTTTAAGTCGAAGTTCGCTCGACATGCTGTTGACTCCGCAATGGATTTTCGATCCGACAATCCAAAACGGCAAAACTTATGACGGTGCGCTTTTATCATACGGCTTCGGCACGCATCCGATTGAATTTCGCGGCAGGACGCGGCTCGGGCACAGCGGCGAGGCGTTCGGAATGTTGTCGGGGCTGTTTTTTGATCCGATTGCGCGCGACGGCTTTGCTTACATGATCAACGGCACGGCAATCGATGTTGAAAACGATCCGCGCGCTCGGGGAATTTTCAGCAACAATTACATATGGGAAGAGCAGATGCTCGATGCGATTGAAAACATTCTGCATCAATGAGAGGAGACGATTCAATGATCATTACGCAATTGAAAGCGGGGCTTGCCAATCAATTGTTTCAATATGCCGTCGGCAGACGACTCGCGCATCATCTCGGTACGGAGCTGAAATACGATGTGGTTGGTACGTTTCGCCTCGGCGATTTCAACATTCAAGCCGAAAAGGCAACGCCCGAAGAAATTCAACAAGTCTTAAGTAAGCACGGAGCACTCGGCATTGAAAAAGTTGTTCCGGAAGAGTTGTATCTTTTCATGCCGGAAATGCTTGATTATCCCGACGATGTTTATCTCCGCGGTTATTGGCAATGCGAGAAATATTTTGTCGATATCGCCGACATCATTCGACAAGACTTTACGTTGCACGACACACACACACACAAGGGGCGTCGACAACGGCGCGGTATCTCGAAAAAATTCGCGCGACAGAATGTCCGATTTCACTTCATGTTCGACGCGGCGATTATGCTTCGTGGGCTGTCTTGGAATTGTTCGGCTGCACCGATATCTCTTACTATTACAAGTGCGTTGCCGAATTGAAACACCGATTCGGCGAGAGTTTTACGCTGTTTGTCTTCTCCGACGATTTAGATTATGCTCGAGATAATCTGCATTTCGATGTGCCGACAGAATTTGTCGAGGGATGCCGACGCGATGCCGACGAGATTTTTTTGATGAGTCAATGCCGACATCATATCATTGCGAACTCTACATTCAGCTGGTGGGGCGCATGGTTAAATCCCAATCCCGACAAAAAAGTCTTTGCGCCGGATAAATGGTTTCGGCATCCGCGCGGACATTCCGAGATCATTCCCGAGTCGTGGCTCAAAATGCCCGTCGATCTGAATAAGGTTCCAAACATGAACATAACGCCCGGACTTTCAATCGTCATCTATATCGACAACAACATATCTGCCGTCAAAGACACTCTTGCTTGCCTTCCCGCAAAAAAACTGTTTTATTGCGAGTTCATTCTGCTCGACGACAGTATGAACGACGAAATCGGCGCGTTGTGTCAAAAAGCCGCTCATAAACGAAAAGACATTCGCAGTTGCAAATTCAATCGAAAGATCGGACGCGGCGCGACTTGGAATATCGGACTTGCCATGGCGACCGGCGACTTCGTTCTCTTTTTGAAGAGCGGCGAGTTGATTGCAACCGATAACATATTGAACTCCGTCTTGAATTTTCATTTTCAAAACTCGGATATATTGCATTTCGTTCAGTACGGAATTGCCGCTCCGAACGGACAAATCACTTTACAAAATCGGCAATTCACCCGCCGGATCGATACACCCTTTCAAAATCCGCAACAATTGGCGCAATTGGCTTTCATGCCGAAGCTGAATTTCACCGGACTGCAATACGCGGAAATTTTGTCGACACAACAATTCAATCGACAGCTCGGCACAAAAATCTTCCGCCGCACGTTTTTGCTCGGCAATCACATTTGTTTCAACGAAAAACTCGATTCCGGTCTCGAATTGTTGTTCCTGCTCGAATGTCTTTTGCAAACGAACAGCCTTTGTCTCACGCCGCAATTATTGTATTTCGAACGGCACGAGCACAATGATTTTTCCGATTGGAAGGCTGATTTCCATCGTTTTTCCGACGAGCTCGAGAGACTGTTGCATTCCATTGATGACAAAAACGCGCGACGGAAGCTTGCACTCCATTTAAGCAAGCAATATTGGCAGGACGTTTAACCGCGCGGCTTGCCGCAGGGCGGATTACGCATTTCGTTTGATGAAATGTCGCGAAATTTGATTGCATTGAGTCAAGGCGAGTTGAATTTCATGAACATCATTATCGAAGGGAACAGCAACACGACGAAGATCGACGGAAAAATAAAAAACACCATCGGAAAAATGATCTTGACCGGTGCCTTCAATGCCTGCGCTTTGACGTATTGCCGATGCCGCTCGCGCATGTTATCCGCCTGCAATTTGAGCGTGCGCGCCATGCTCGTGCCGAGCCGCTCGGCTTGAATGACCGAAGTCGTGAACAGATATATCTCTTCGATATCGCAACGCCGCGCCATTTGCGTCAAGGCGTATTGCCGAGTCATGCCGAGACTTACGTCGTTTTGCACGCGCTTGAATTCGTCGACGAGCAACCCAGTCATTCGCGTAATGATCTTTGAAACCGCGCCGTCGAATGACAAGCCCGCCTGAACACTCACGCACAACAGATCGAGAAACTCCGGCAATTGGCGGCGAAGATTTCTCTGTCGTTCGGCAATTTTTTGACTGAGAACAAGAAACGGGATCGCCGCGCCGCTCGCAAAGCCCGACAGCATGATGATGACGTTTTGCGAGAACTGAAATTGCGCGCCTTTGATGAACATAACCGCCAGCGCGCCGCCCGCCATCGACGAGACCACCACGAATGCCGCCAAGCGTCGCACGCTCCAAACGCCCTGCTTGCCCGCTCGAAAGATGCGATTTTCGATCAGCTTGAGCAATTCCGCCGGAGCCAGTTTTTGCAGTCGTTCTTCGATTGCATACAGGAGCGGACGAACCACGCGCTCGACAAAATCTTTTCGTCTGAAAGGATCGTTATTCGCCGATTGATTGGCATTTTGATTGCTGACGGCAGTTTTGGCGCGCTCTTCTTCCGCGTGTCGAATTAAGATGCTCAGTCGACGCCGAATTTGCGCTTCCGGCGTTTGCTTTGCATACAGAATCAAAGCGACGTACAAAAACCAAATCAGCCCGCCAATCAGTGAAATTGTAAAAATCATGCGTCGACGCCCCTTTTCAGTTGTTCTCGTTTCGATTGAACAGCGCGCGCGGAAACTCGACGCCGTTCATTTGAAATTTATCCATGAAATTCGGTTGCAAGCCGGACGCCTCGTAATGCCCGATCGATTTGCCATGCTCATCGATGTAATCCTGCACGTAGCGAAACAAATCCTGCAGAATGATCGTATCGCCTTCCATGCCCTGCACTTCCGTGATATGCGTGATCTTTCGACTGCCGTCGCGAATGCGCGACTGTTGCAGGATCAGATCAATCGCCGAAGACACTTGAGTGCGGACGGCTTTGACCGGCAATTCCATGCCCGCCATCAAAACCATCGTCTCGAGTCGCGAGAGAACATCGCGCGGAGTGTTGGCATGCGCCGTCGTAAGCGAGCCGTCGTGACCGGTGTTCATTGCCTGCAACATGTCGAGTGCTTCGCCCGAGCGCACCTCGCCGACGATGATCCGATCGGGGCGCATGCGCAGGGCATTGCGAACCAGATCGCGGATTGTGATCGCGCCGGTGCCTTCGAGGTTTGCCGGGCGTGCTTCCAGCGTAACGACGTGCTTTTGTTGCAATTTCAATTCGGCGGCGTCCTCGATGGTGATGATCCGATCCGTTGCCGGAATGAATGACGAAAGCGCGTTGAGCGTCGTCGTCTTGCCGGAACCGGTGCCGCCGCTGACCAAAATGTTGAGCCGCGCGCGGACGCATGCCTCGAGAAATGTCGCCATGTTTTCGCTCAGCGTGCCGAACTTGACGAGATCGTTCACGCCCAACGCCGTCTTCGAGAACTTTCGGATCGTGACGACCGGTCCGACCGACAGCGGCGGAATGATGATGTTGACGCGCGAACCGTCCGCAAGGCGCGCATCGACCAGCGGCGAAGACTCGTCGACGCGCCGACCGAGCGGCGTCAATATCCGCTCGATGATGCTCATCAAATGCACGTCGTCATAGAATTTTATGTCCGTAAGTCGGAGCTTGCCCTTCTGCTCGATGAAAATGTCTTTCGGACCGTTGATCATGATCTCCGAAATGGAGTCGTCTTTCAACAGCGGCTCGAGCGGACCGAGTCCCAACAATTCATTGCAGATGTCATCAATCAGTTGCGAACGCTCCGCGCGGGTGATGACGCTGCTGTTGTCGGTGAGCTCCCGCGTGCTGTATGCCGAGATGACGTTTTTGATCTGCTCGCGCGCGCCTTCGCCCTGCAACAACAGACGTTCTTCTTCCGGCGTCATTTCGTCGACGATGCGGCGGTGGATCGCGAGCTTCAATTGTTGAATTGCCGAGCCCGGATTGGCTCCGGTATGTCGTCCGGCAAACGCCGACGCTTCAACCGGCAATTCGACTCTCTGTTGCTCGTAGCGTTGACTGTAGGAGTCCGGCTTTGCGATCGGCGTTGCGGTGTTCGGACTGTTTTGCGGAGGAGCGGGCGGCTTCGCTGCGGTTCGTTCGGCATGCTTTTGTTGTTCGCTGACGTTGCCGCTCAAGCGTTCCAACAATGACAACGGTCTCATGATCTCACACCTTTCTGCTATTGAGACAGCGGCATTTTGTAAGTGACGGACGCGAGATTTTTCGGCGGAAATTCAAATTTGAGCAGGAGCGAGGGAAAATTGGCGTCGATGCGCTCGAAATTGACCGTGACGCTGACACTCGTCGTCGAGGCGAGCCCGGCATCTTCAGGATTTTCCGCATCTCCGACGGGTTTTGATTCCAGCTCGACTTCAAACGTCGGGTTGTACAGTTTCGTCAATCGCGTCGCGTATCGCTCGACGGTTGTCTCGTCTTGCGCGTTGAGATTGGTTATGACGGTGTCTCGTTCGGTCGATGACAACAGGGCGATATCACGGGCTGCGGCGCGCGCGGCGTTGCTGAATTGAATGTAATCCATGAACATCATCCCGATGTAGAGCATTGCAAAGACCAATATGAAGAAAAACGGCAGTACGGCTATAAATTCGACGGCGGATTGACCTTTCTGCCCGGTCATTCGATCACCTCCCGCTATAAAGAAAAAGCCTCCGAAATCGGAAGCCGAAATGTTTATTTATACAGTCGCCCATCGATCGGCGATTATTTATATTCGTATATCATATGCGAGATCATTAACCGTCGCCAGATTGCTGTGTCTTGGGAGTTGCCTCATCACCGACTTTATTAATGTTTGTGTTCGCTTTTTCAAAGGCACCTTTTACGGTTGAGCCAAGCCCCGCATCTGATTTACCCGTTCCGAACACGAAGATCGCGACGGCGGCGACGACGGCGAGGATGACTGCATACTCGACCATGCCCTGACCTTTTTCGTTGAGTTTGGCGACCTTCTCTCTGATCGCTTTAGTAATGCGGTAAATTTATTGCATCATACCAATCAACCTCCTTTGCTTCTCTTAAGGTAAAGTGCATTGTAGCATGCATGCATGGTCGTGTCAACAGTTGATTTTTCCAATGATCTTTCATGCATCAATGTCGACGATGCGGCGAATGACGTAAAAGCCGATAATGTCCATCACGACCGAAACGGCAACGGCAATTTGCCCCATCCGCTCCGAGAACAGCATCATGAAACTGTCATGGTTGATCGTATACATTACTCCGGCGGTTACGAACGGCAATGCAATCAAAACCAGCGCGGAAAATCTGCCTTGCGCCGTCAATGTCAGAATCTCGCGCTTCATTCTGATCCTGTCATTGATCGTATCGCTGATCGAGTCGAGGATTTGCGCGAGATTGCCGCCGACTTCGCGTTGGATCAGAACCGCCGTCACGACCAGTTCAAAGTCGTCACTGCCGACGCGTTTGTTCATTTGTTCGAGCGCATTTTCGAGCGACAAGCCCTTGGCAATGTCATTCGCCACGTGCGCAAATTCATCGCCGATCGGCGGTTCCATTTCCTTGGCGATCACGTCCATTGCCTGCTGAAAACTGTAGCCCGCGCGCAACGCATTCCACACAGACAACAGACAATCGCCGAGATGCTCGGGAAATGCATTCCGGCGTCGCTCGATCAACCACAGCACGGTTATCCACAGAGCAATCGGAATCATCAGCCCGCTGAACAGCGCGACGGGGCGATCCAACGTCAGCAGATACACAAAGCCGCCGCCGAGCCCCGCGCCGAAGGCGGAGATGATGATGAACTCCGCGCCGAGCAACGGCAAGCCCGCCTGCCGC
>CALGGX010000288.1 GCA_937916025.1 uncultured Selenomonadales bacterium | reverse complement strand
GGCGAACGCGTTCTACAAAAAGCTGATTCCCTACCTCACTGGCGACGGCGAGGGCTCCTGCTTCAGCATGGCCAACGCGCTGTTTGTCAACCCGAAGTGGAAGCTGAAGGAAGACTTCCGCAGCCAGGCGGTCGAGAACTATCGGGCCTGCATCAGCAACGACCTGAACGTCAGGAGCGTGAACGACTGGTGCGCCAGCCAGACACGCGGCATGATTCCGCAGATGGTTGATGAAATCGACCCCAACACGCTGCTCACGGCCCTGAACGCCGTCTACTTCGAGAGCCAATGGAGCGACGTCTTCGATGCTGGCGGCACCCGCCCAATAGACTTCACGCTGGCAAATGGAACGAAAGTCAAGTTGCCGCTGATGCACCAGAAGCATCTTTTCAGCTATGGCGAGGGGGATGGCTACTCGATGCTGGCCATGCCCTACACGGATGGTTGCAGCATGGTGGTGCTGCTGCCCGATGAGGACAGCAGTCTCGACCGCCTGCTCAGCAGCATCAGCTACGATGATGTCGACAAGGTATGGAAGAAGAGCACCACCTGTCGTGTCGACGTCCTGTTGCCGCGCTTCGAGGCGAAAGTCAAACTGATTTACATCGATCCGCCGTACAACACCGGCAATGACTCGTTCGGATACAACGATCGATTCAATCATTCAACGTGGCTGGTGTTCATGAAAAATCGGCTCGAGATTGCGCGGCGATTGCTGTCGAAGGACGGCGCGATCTTCATTCAGCTCGACGACAATGAAGCGCATTATCTGAAGGTGCTCGCCGACGAGCTGTTCGGCAGAGAAAACTTCGTTGCAACAGTCGTGTGGGAGAAGAAGTATTCGCCGCAAAATGACGCGAAATATCTTTCCGATTCGCACGACTTCATTCTGCTCTACGCGAAAGACAAAGAAGTGTGGCGTCCGAATTTGATGCCGAGAACGGCGGCAATGGATGCGCGCTACAAAAATCCCGACAATGATCCGCGCGGAGTGTGGAAGTCTGCCGACATGTCGGCGAAACGCGTGACGCCGTCCGACATTTATCCGATCGAATTGCCGTCGGGACGAGTCGTCCATCCGCCGACCGGTCGGAGTTGGCTGTTCTCGCCGAAGCGATTCGAGGAGTTGGTTGCGGATAATCGAATTTGGTTCGGCGACGACGGCGATAACGTTCCGTCGGTCAAGAAGTTTCTTTCCGAAGTGCAACAGGGCAGTGTGTCGAAGACGATTTGGTTCCGCGACGAAGTCGGCGACAATCAAGAAGCAAAGCGCGAGATCAAGTCGTTAGACTTCGACGAAGTGTTTTCGACGCCGAAGCCGGAGCGACTTCTTCAACGCATTCTGCAATTGGCGACGCGCGAGGGCGATCTCGTGCTCGACTTCTTCATGGGCAGTGCGACGACGGCGGCGGTTGCGCTGAAAATGCGGCGGCGATTCATCGGCATCGAGCAGATGAATTACATCGACACGGTATCGGTGCCGCGACTTCGGCGCGTGCTCGACGGCGATCAATCGGGGATATCGGCGGCGGTCGATTGGAAGGGCGGCGGCTCGTTCGTGTATTGCGAGCTTGCGCGACTCAACCGGGCGTTTGTCGACGAACTCGAGCGCGCGTCCGATCAATCGGCAATGAACGACATTCTCGAGCGAATTCTCTGCGCGGGTTACATCGATTGGCGCGTCGATCCTTCGGCGATTGATCGATCGGAGTTCGCGGCGTTGTCGATCGACGAGCAAAAGCAATTGCTGATGGAAATGCTCGACAAAAACATGCTGTATGTCAATCGATACGATCTCGACGACGAAGAGTTTGCGCTCGACGACGACTCGAAGGCATTCACTCGAAGTTTCTACGAATCGGAGGTACGCAATGTTTGAAGAACAATTTCTGTATCAAAAGCTCGACGCACTTCGCGAATTCGGCGCAATACAATCGGTGCCGACATTCATCGACGACAATCTTCGACACGAACTGCGCGAGTATCAGCGCGCGGCGATCGAAAACTTCATCGCGTATTTCGACGGCAACCTTCGGAAACGTCCGACGCAAGTGCTGTTTCACATGGCGACGGGCTCCGGCAAGACGCTGCTCATGGCGGCGTTGATGGTGTACTTGTATCGGCAAGGTTACCGCAATTTTTTATTCACGGCGCACCTGCAGACGATTCTCGAAAAGACGCGCGACAACTTCATCGAGCCCGCCGCTCGGAAATATCTGTTTGCGGACGAGCTCTGCATCGACGGCGAGCGCATTGCGATCCGATCGGTGGAGAATTTCGATGATGCGGTCGAAGGCGCGATCAACATTCACTTCTCGACAATTCAGAAGCTGAGCGGTCTGTTTGACGAAGCGCGCGAAAATGCAATGACATTCGACGACTTTCGAGCACATAAGTTGGTGTTGATCTCGGACGAGGCGCATCATCTGAATGCGGATAAGAAGTCGAAGAAGCAATCGGACGAGCGGCATTCGTGGGAGTCGACGGTGAAAAACATTTTCGAGCCGAATGCGGAGAACGTGCTGTTGGAGTTCACGGCGACGTGCGATCTCGAAAATCCGACAATCCGCGCGGCGTATCTCGACAAGATCGTCTTCGATTATCCGCTGACGAAGTTTTATTACGACGGCTGGTCGAAAGACATAGTGGCGTTGAAGGCGGACGTTGAGCTCTCGACGCGGGAGTTGGCGGCGTGCGTGCTGAGCCAATATCGGCTGAAAGTGTTCGAGGCTCATCGATTGAGCGTCAAGCCGGTGATTTTATTCAAATCGTTTCGGATAGCGGACAGCGAAATCAACATGTCGGCGTTCGTCGATATGATGCGGACATTGACGGGCGCGAGATTGGAATTGCTGAAATCACTCGGCAACGAGCGATTGTCTCGGGTGTTTGCGTATTTCGATCGGAACGGCATTACGCTCGATGAACTGGCTGCGGAGCTCCGCGCGGATTTTTCGGAGCCGAATTGCATATCGGCGAATGACGAGAATGCGGCGGCAAATGTTTTGAACACGCTCGAGGCGGTCGAGAATCCGTACCGGGCGATTTTTGCGGTCGACAAGCTCGACGAGGGCTGGGATGTGCTCAATCTGTTTGACATAGTGCGGCTGTATGAAACGCGGCAGTCGGGCAAAAAGATCTCGCCGAAGACGATCAGTGAGGCGCAATTGATCGGGCGGGGCGCGAGGTATTTCCCATTCTCGATTGACGAGCGGTCGAAGTACAAGCGCAAATTCGACGACGATCTCGACAACGAAATGCGCGAGTGCGAGGTGCTGTATTATCACTGTCAAAACGATCGGCGATACATCAGCGAATTGCGGGAGGCGTTGCGCGAGATCGGCTTGGAGCTCAAAGAGACGCGCGAGGTTGAATATCGATTGAAGGCGGATTTCAAGGCGGATGAATTGTATCGCTCGGGAATGGTGCGAATGAACGCGCGGGTGGCGGACGGAGTGACGGACTTTCGCGAGAGATTTGATCGGGCGCGCGGGCGGATTTACGAGTTTGATGCGTCGGCGGGAGTGGTCGGCGCGGAGTCGTTGCTGAAAGACGATCTGTTGGTCGAAGGCGCGCTCGAGAAGCAGGCTCGGCGTCTGACGCTCGGGGCGATTGCGGCGAAGAATTACTCGCTCGTGCAGAGTGCATTGCGGCGATTTCCGATCTTTCGCTTCGATCGATTGAAGGCGAAATTCCCCGAGTTGGTTTCGACGCGGGAGTTCGTGACGGAATATCTCGGCGGCATATCGATCGACATACGCTCGCGGCATTTGGACAATCGGACTTTGCATGGCGCGGCGATGAATGTGCTCGGCGAGCTCGCGAATGAATTGTCTCGTTCGGAGGTAAGATATCACGGCACGCGAGAATTTGTCGAGAAGCCGGTGCGGAATATATTTCATGACAAGCGATTGCGATTGCGGGAGACGACGCCGCTCGAGCCGATCGAATTGACGGCGGCGGACGATTGGTTTGCGTACGAGAATTGTCTGGGCACTTCGGAGGAGCGAGCGTTTGTCGAGTACATGCAGGGGCACATCGAGGCATTGCGCGCGGTTTACGACAAGGTGTTTTTGGTTCGGAACGAGCGCGAGCTGAAGATTTACGACTTCGACGAGGGGCGGCGGTTCGAGCCGGACTTTGTGATCTTCCTGCATCGGCGCGACGGTTCTTCGGATCAATTGCAGGTGTTTGTCGAGGCGAAAGGCGAGCACTTGTTGGAGCTCGACGATTGGAAAGACAAATTTCTGTCGGAGCTCGGCGGGCGAGTGATCGGGTTGCCGCTCTTCAATCGCGATCGGAAGTCGGAGCGGTGGCGGCGATTTGACGACGCGTTTCGACAATTGATGGGGTGATTGATGTGATGGAATTGCTTGCGCCGGCGGGGAATGCCGAGGCACTTCGCGCGGCGGTGAATGCGGGCGCGGACGCGGTATATTTGGCGGGGAACTCGTTCGGGGCGCGTGCATTTGCGGATAATTTTTCCAACGACGAGCTTGCTTCGGCAGTGAGGTTTGCGCACTTGCATGGAGTGGCGGTGCACGTCACGGTGAACACGGTCGTCAACGACGCGGAGTTTGCGGAGCTCGACGAATATCTGAAATTCCTCGGATCGATCGATGTCGACGCGATCTTGGTACAGGACTTGGGTGTGGCGTCTCGGGCGAGAGAATTGATCCCGCACATTCCGATACACGCCTCGACGCAAATGACGATCCACAATATTGAAGGTGTGCGCGCGGCGGCAGAAATGGGCTTTTCTCGAGTGGTGCTCGCGCGGGAGTTATCGATTGCAGAGATCGGATCGATTGTTGCGGCTTCGGATATTGAGATCGAAGTGTTCATGCACGGGGCGTTATGCGTTTGCACTTCGGGGCAATGTCTGATGTCGTCGATGATCGGGGCGCGGAGCGGCAATCGCGGTCGATGCGCTCAACCGTGTCGATTGCCTTACGAATTGATTGCAGACGACGGCGAGAAGATCGACGCGGGCAAATACATTCTCTCGCCGAAGGATTTGAACTCGATCGAACGGTTGCCGGAGCTGATAGCGAGCGGCGTATCGTCCCTGAAGATCGAGGGGCGAATGAAACGTGCGGAGTACGTGGCGATTGTGGTGGAGACGTATCGGCGCGCGATCGATCGATGTCTGCAGAGTGCGGAGGATTATTCGGCAACGATCGAGGAGCGGCGGCGGCTGGCGCAGATATTTAACAGAGACTTCACGACGGCGTATCTCGACGGCAAGATCGATCGGAACATGATCAGCGACAAGAAGCCGAACAATCGCGGGTTGCCGGTCGGGCGAATTTCGGCGATTGAGGGGCGGCGTTTGACGATCAAGGCGTCGGAGGCGATCAATGTCGGCGATCGGCTCGAGATATGGATCAAGGTCGGCGGTCGGATCAATTTCGAGGTTTCGGCGATTGAGCGGCGCGGCAGTGATGTGGTGTTGACGGTCGAGAGCACGAAAGGCGTTCGGGGGCATGATCGTGTGTTCAAGATATTCGACGCGGAGCTGGCAGCGCATGCACGGGAGTTTTTCGAGGAGAAGTCGTCGGTCGGGAAGATAGCGATCGATGCGCGAGTCGAGGCGCGATTGGATCAGCCGCTCGAATTGACGATCGACGATCGCGAGGGCAATGTCATACGGGTTCGGACGGCGGCTTCGGCAATCCGCGCGGAGCGTCGACCGCTCACTCGCGAGACGATCGAAAAACAATTGAGTCGGCTCGGGACGACGGAGTTTGTGCTCGCCGGATTGTCGGTTGATCTCGACGACGGCTTGATCATTCCGATCAGCGAATTGAACGACGTGCGGCGGCGCGCGATCGAGCAATTGGAAGCGATTCGGTTGAAGTCGTTCGGACGACGCTCTCGACAATCGATCGACACTTCCGAAGTCTGCAACGAAATCAATCAGCGCAATTCTGCCGAGCATCAGTCGAGCGAAAATGCCGAAGCCTGCAATGAAGTCAATCTGCAAAATTCTGCTGTGCATCAATCGATTGCAACTGCCGAAGCCTGTAATGCAGTCAATATGCACGATTTTACCGAGCGTCAATCGATCGAAATTGCCGAAGTCAATGTGTTTCCCTCCTTTTCTTTACATCAACTGCTCGTTTCGATCGACACGATTGACAAACTCGGATTTATCGGCGGTTCGGACGGCGTGATCTTCGGCGGCGACTCCTTCCGACATCAAACGCTGACGCCGGACGATTATCTCCGCGCGATCGACTTTGCGAGATCGATCGGCAAGCGCATTTACATTGCAACGCCGCGCCTCGTTCGCAATGCGGAGCTGCCGCTCGTCGAAGAGATCATACGCGCGGCTTCGGCGGCGGACGGCATTTACGTTCACAACATCGGCACGCTTCGGCTCGCGCGACGCATTTCGACATTGCCGATCTTCACCGACTTCTCGCTGATTGCATTCAATTCGACGACGCTCGAGACGCTTGCGCGAATGGGAGTGAGCGGCGCGACGTTATCGCCGGAGTTGACGCTCGAGCAGGTCAACTCGCTTGCAAAAAAATCGCCGCTGCCGCTCGAGTGCATCATAGCCGGGCGCGCGGAGCTGATGATCATGTTTTATTGCCCGATCGGGAGTTTTGCGGGCTGCAATCGCGTGTGCGAGCGGAAGCGGTTTGCATTGCGCGATCGAATGAATGCGGAATTTCCGATCGTGACGGATCAATTCTGCCGCGCGCATATATTGAACAGTCGCGTGTTGTCGATGGCGGATCACATTGGCGAGTTCGGATCGATCGAGCGGCTACGGATTGACGGGCGTGCAATGTCGACGGCGGAGTTGACTTCGGCAATAAAAAAATGCCGCGCGGCACTCGACGGAGAGGCTGTTGTCGAGGACGGAGCGGACTTCACTCGCGGGCATTACTTCCGGGGCGTCTGAAGGGGGCGATATGGAAATGTATCGGCAATCGGCGCAATAAAAAACGCGACTCGCATTGGAGCCGCGCGGATTTGGTGAAATCACCAATTGTATTTTTGAAAGTCATCACGTTCAACTTCCGGCATGAAAATTGAAATCGACCACAACTTGTGAGTATCCAAATTTTCCTCGAGCCAATAACCGGCAGCCGATTCAAAAAACTCTTCCCAATCATCATATCTTAAAGTCGGATCGATCTTCTGCGCATCATCAATCGAAGTGTTTAAACTGATGCCGTTGGGCAACGCGCCTTTGAAGTTGTTCTGCAATACGATTTTGAAAAGTGTCTCCTTGACGAAGAAGAGCGCGATATCGTCATCAATGTTGACAATAATCCATGGCGGATCGACATCGGTAGCCTCCCAAATTTCTTCAGCATATTCGATATGCATGGCTTGCAGTTTCGCAATTATATCGTTATAATTCGCATAGACTTCAAAGATGCCCGTGCCCTTGTAAGGCACAATCGGCGTTGTCAAATCGATCATTTCTTTGCCCTCGCATTGGAGTCGCGCGGATTTGGTGAAATCACCAATTGTACTCGTAGAAGTCGTCGCGCAGGAGTTCGGGAATGAAGATCGAAATTGCCGTGATTGCTTTTGTCTCTATATAATCTTCGAGCAAGTAGCCTTCGGACGATTCAAAAACTTCTTCCCAGTCGTCGAACTTCAGATTCGGATCGATTTTTTGTGCTTCGTCAATCGAAGTGTTCAGACTGATGCCGTTGGGCAAAGCACCCTTGAAATTGTTCAGCAAAACGATTTTGAACAGCTTATCCTTTGCGAAGAAGAGCTCGATGTCGTCGCCAATGTTGTTGATAATAATCCACGGCGGATCGGTATCATTAACTTTCCAAACTTCTTCATCGTATTCGATATGCATGGCTTGCAATTGCGCGATCGTTTCGCTATAATCGGCGTAGAGTTTAAAGATGCCTGTGCCTACATACGGTACAATCGGCGTTGTCAAATCGATCATTTTTTTGCCTCCTCTGTAAAAATTACATGTGCTTTTTCGTTTTCACCGCCTTTGTAATCGTCCGGACTGCCTTTGATAACTTTGTTTCTGCCTTGATCACCGGTACTGATTTTTACATACGGATCTTTGCCATGACGTCCGCCGCCGGGCGAAACTTGCACTTGTCTGATGTTACGTTGTTTTGAAGGATTGTCTGCTTCGATGATCACAGCCTTAGATCCTTTCTTTTCATGCTTGGAGGGGCGAGTATGCACTTCATAGCCGTTTTTTTGCAACAACTCGACGAACTCTTCGACAGTCATATCGGCTAATTCTTCCTTATGAGCTTCAATTCCTTCTTTTGTTATATGCCCGTTCTCGAAGAGCGGCGGAGTACCGTTCGAAGCATCGCCCGCTTTCTTGGCTCCGGAAG
>CALGGX010000287.1 GCA_937916025.1 uncultured Selenomonadales bacterium | reverse complement strand
TGATTATTCGCGACGGCATTCGTTCGCGGCTGGCTGATTCGCTGGAAACCGCGCTCAAATTCGGCGGCGGCGTGGTTTTCGCTAAGACTGACGAAAATATTCTGACGTTCAGCGAAAAAAATGCGTGCGTCGATTGCGGTATCAGTCTGCCGGATATTGAGCCGCAGCTTTTTTCGTTCAATAGCCCGCGCGGCGCCTGTCCGAAATGCGGCGGGCTCGGCAGGATTTTCAAGCAGCTCAACTGGGAAAGTATGTTCGAGTGGATGCAGGCGGTTCATGAATTTAAAACCAACGAGGACGGCTTTGAACTTTGTCCAGACTGCCACGGTCAGCGCCTCAGTCCCGCCGCCCTCAGCGTTACCGTCGCTGAAAAAAATATCGCGCAGATTGTTGACATGTCCGTCGAAAGCTGCGGCAGCTTTTTCGCTGAACTTGAAACCCACCTTGACGAGACCGACAGAAAAATTTCGCGGCAGGTTCTCAAGGAAATTAAATCGCGGCTGAAATTTTTGCGCGATGTCGGATTGGATTATTTGACGCTGTCGAGATCGGCGGGCACATTGGCGGGCGGCGAAGCGCAACGCATTCGACTGGCAACGCAAATCGGTTCGGGCTTGACGGGAGTTTTGTACATATTGGACGAGCCGTCAATCGGCTTGCATCAGCGCGACAATCAAAAATTGCTGGCGACGTTGAAGCGATTGCGCGATCTCGGCAATACATTGATTGTGGTCGAGCACGACGAAGAAACGATGCTGGCGGCGGATCAAATCATTGACATCGGAATCGGCGCGGGAGAGCATGGCGGACGGATTGTGGCTCAAGGTTCCGCGCAGGAGATCATGGCGGTCGAGGAGTCGATCACGGGGCAATTTTTGAGCGGACGCCGAGCGATTGAAATGCCTTCGCGCAGACGGGCAGGCAACGGCAATTTCATCGAGATCATCGGCGCGGCGGAGCATAATCTCAAATCGATTGACGTGAAAATCCCGATCGGTACTTTGACGTTGGTGACGGGAGTGAGCGGCTCGGGCAAATCGACGCTCGTCAACGAGATTTTGTACAAAGCACTGGCGAAAGAAATACATCAGGCAAAGGCAAATCCCGGGCGGCATGTTCGGATTGACGGTCGGGAGCATCTCGACAAAGTGATCAACATCGATCAGCAACCGATCGGTCGGACGCCGCGCTCGAATCCGGCAACTTACACCGGCGTTTTCGATTTGATCAGGAGTTTGTTTGCGTCGACGAAGACTGCAAAAATGCGCGGCTACAATGTCGGGCGTTTCAGCTTCAACGTCAAGGACGGGCGTTGCGAGTCATGCAAAGGCGCGGGCATTTTGGAGATCGAAATGAATTTCCTGCCGAATGTTTATGTCGAATGCGAAGTGTGTCATGGTTTGCGCTACAATCGCGAGACGCTCGAGGTTCGATACAAAGAAAAAAATATCGCCGACGTACTCGATATGACTGTGGACGAGGCGATAGAGTTTTTCTCGAACGTGCCGCGCTTGGTGCGACGGTTGCAGATCATCAGCGACGTGGGACTCGGCTATATCAAACTCGGGCAGCCCGCGACGACATTATCGGGAGGAGAAGCTCAACGCGTGAAGCTGGCGACGGAACTCTCTCGGCAATCGACGGGGCGGACGCTTTACATTCTCGACGAGCCGACGACGGGATTGCATGCGGCGGATATCGATC
>CALGGX010000286.1 GCA_937916025.1 uncultured Selenomonadales bacterium | reverse complement strand
CGAAGGCAGGAATGTAGTCGGCAAAAATTAAATTGATCAGTTCGTTCGCCATGTAGAAGTCGTAGACGTGCACGGCAGTATTGCGTTGTCTCATCATGTCGAGCCAAATGTCGGCGTCATGCAGAAATCCCGCGCCGTAGCCTTCCTTAAGTACTTCGCGAGGCGAGCCGGTTTTTGCCGCATCGACGCCGTAAATCAACAGTGTCGATTTCAGAGCTTTCCAAGCAAGCTCGAATGTGAGGTTGAATTGCCCGATGACGCCCATGCGATAGATGTCGTCGCGAATGGCAATTGTCTTGTCGGCTTGCATCAACACGGCAAGACTCCGAGAGAAGTTTTCAAGTTTTTGCATAGATCAAGACGCCTTCCTTTGCAATGGATTGTCGAAAATTGTGCGACAGGTCTCGCGCGAGATCAATCACATCGAACTTCAACAGAGTCGTCGCGTCGACGGCATATCGAAAAGCAGCTACGTTGCCGCCCAGCACTGCCAGATCGATGTCACTGCGCGCGTGGTTATCGCCGCGCGCACGCGAGCCGAACAAAATCACCTTGCTGATATCATATGCCTTTGCCAATCGAATGATATCCGCCGCGAGCATTGGATCGAGATCATATTGCATTGATATCACTACCTTTCAAGCAATTCTAACAATCGGAACAAAAAAAATAAAGCCCCGAATGTCGGAGCTTTTTAAATTCCGTCGAAAAAATGACTGAACTCGGGATGATCGATCTCGAATACCGTCAATGACTTCGCATCAGTTTCTCTGCTCGGCAGAAATGCAAACTCGCGCGGTGTCTTCTTCCGATACAGATGCGGTTGATTGCACCAGCCCGCTATCAAATTGTAAATGCCGCGATGCGGACTGTCGACAACAGACTTGTATCGCATAACGTAGCCGTACACTCGCTCGTACTTCTTTAAAAGAGAAATGCGCTCGAATAGGGCTTTGATGTCCGTCAACCAAAACTCTTGATCGAATCGACCGCGCCGATCGTATCCGGTGAACAGATAGAACCGGCAATTTTTCGTCGTGTATCGCCTGATTAACTGAAGTTTCTGTTCTATGATCGGAGCGTCGGTAGCATCGTCGAATGCGAAGTAGAAATCGCCATCGTATTTAGAAGCGAACAGCAACTCTGCCTTCTCGTCATCAAGCAGACGAACGTCGAGTCCTTGCTTGAAAACAAATCGTTTGCCCGTCGCTTGCAACTCTGTCAGCAGATCACGCCAGTGCGGACTGCCGAAGAAATTGTCATCGGCGTCGGTTGACGCAAAATGAGCAATGTCGGAAGCAACCGCGCGTGAGATATCCAATCGAATACTCGCGATAGAACTTCGTCTCGCGCTCGGGAATAGTCGCCACCCATTCGTCATAGAGATGATAGTCGGGCATATGATGTTCGATGTCGTCTGGCAGAGGCTGAGCGTTGTCATAAAAAAAGCCCGTGCCGCCGTAAATGACGTTGGGCTTTTCAAGTATTGATTGATCAATCGGCGTGTCGGTAAACACCTTAGCGATATAGACCTTGTCGAAGTCGTTTAAGCTGTTGTAATCTAGCTTGAGAGTGACGAAGTCGCCGTGCGCTTTGTGATATCCGCTCAGTTTCAAGCAACACAGATTGGGAAAACGGCGTCGATGATAGCGATGTTCATCGATCAGAAAATGTGATTAATGGAGACGAGGCTGAAGTTGTCGT
>CALGGX010000285.1 GCA_937916025.1 uncultured Selenomonadales bacterium | reverse complement strand
TGGTGAAAAATCTTCCCGCCGACGTTTTGAGCCTCGTGCCGTGTCATTTTCTCGTCGAGGACGGGCGCATCACCGCCTTCGGACACGGGCAATGCTTCCGCATTCCGTATCGGCATCGCATCGGCGAATTGATTCCGCAATCGCTGAATTCGGACGCGATCGATTTTGCGGACGCGCTCTTCGGACGCGAGTCGTTTTGGGCGGGGCGAGTCTTTTTCGAGGACGCAAAGCCGCTCGGCGAGCTCGAAACTCTGTCGACGGCGGCGGCGCATCCGCAAATGCAACCGAATCCCACATCGTATCAGCTGTATCTCAAGCAGGACTCGGCAAAACTCAAGCATTGGGATTCGGACGGCGCGCAACTCCGAGGATATAAAATGTATTGGCATCGGCGCATGGCGGATTGGAAGGCATCGGACGAGGAGATCGCGCTCGACAAAGACAAACCGTCGGATAAGAAATTGACGCGCGAACTCACTCCGCTCCGGCAAAACAGTCGTTTTCAATCGAAAATCCGGTTTCGGAATTTGAATGCGATCGAGCTCGGCGCGCTGTTGATGATTTTCGATCTGAACGGCGCGACGAATGCGGCTTACAAACTCGGCAAGGGCAAACCGTTCGGCTTCGGCAGCATCAAAGTCGAGTCGCAACTTTTTCTCGAAGACGCCTCGACGTATTTCGATCCGATCGATGACGACGGTTGGCGCGAGCCGCTCCGCGCGGCGGACGCAAAAAAATATCTCGACGACTTCAGAAATTACATCCGCTCAAACAAACTGCAAGCCGAATGGCAAAATGTCATGAAGGAGCTCAACGCCGTTCTGAATTGGGAGCAGACGAAGCAAAAGGGTTGGAACGAAAAAATCGCGTCGATGAGCGGCAACGTCATGGAAAAGGATTCGGTCGATCAACGTTTCAAAGATCGCGCGCCGCTCCCGACCGTTTTCGAGGTGGTGCGCTGATGTTGGGCTCGATCATCTTCAAACTCCGCGCGGAAAATTCAGCCGCGATCTCGAGCGTCAACGGCAGATTCATGCACGCCGCCTTCTTCAATTTTCTGCGCGAATTCGGCATCGACGAAGAAGTCCACGATCGAATGAACATCAAGCCGTTCACGGTGTCGTTTCTTAAGCCGTTCAACTCGCATATCGGCGATAAAAATTGGCAAGTCTCGCGGCGCGATCATTTTCTCCGGCGCGTGACGACTCTCAATGAAGAAATGCTCCGCGTTGCCGCGTCAATGCCGATCGATTTCCGACTCCGCGCCGGTGAATTGATTTTGAACGTCGACGATTTTGATGTATCTTGCAAGCCGAAGTCGGAGTTCCTCGACGCCGCAAAACATTATCCGTATTTCGACACGATCAAATTCGACTTCGTAAGCCCGACGACGTTTCGGATTGATGATTGCGATGCACCGTATCCGCGCCCGGAACTGATCTTCCAATCGATTGCCGAAAAATGGACACAACTTGACATGCCTGCAACCGTCGACAAAAAATTGATCCGAGAACTCACCGTCCAAGTCCGGCTTACGACATGGCAAGGACGCAGTCGAAAGGTCTTTCTCGGCAACGATCGCGGCACGCTCGCTTTTTCCGGCAATTTCTGCTATAATCTCGAGCGGTTGAATGAAGAGACGCGCCGAGTGTTCGGCTTGCCGGCGAAATTCGCCGAGTACTCCGGCGTCGGGCGGCTCACTGCTCAAGGATTCGGTCAAACGCGAGTTGATTTTGCATGAAATATCTGATCTGCTGCGATATCACCGATGATAAATTGCGTGACGACATCGCGAAATATCTCGAAGTGTTTGCGTTTCGATTGCAATACAGCGTGTTTGTTTGCGATTTGAGCGCGGCGCGTTCGGATGTCGTTTGGAAGCGACTGTCGGAAATGGCGATGCAAGACGAAGAACGCGGCTTGGTTTTGATGACGCCGCTGTGCAAAACGTGCGTCAAGGGCATTTTTTGTTGTCTGAAAGGTGTGATTGATTGTGGGCGTGTTGTATCTCCTGTCGGAAGGCAGTTCGGCGCGCAAGGACGGTTCGCGCGTGATCGTCGAGAAAGACTCGAAACTCGTTGCGCGGCTCCCGTTCCGCACGCTCGAAGGCATTGAGATCGGGCAACACGCTCACATCACCACTCCGACGATCTTCGCCATGCTCGAGCAGAAAATTCCCGTCGTCTAAGTCGACGACTTCGGCAATGTCGTCGGGCACATTCAAAACACAAGTCAATCGGTGGCGCGCGTGCTTCGGCAATATCTCAAGACGAAAAAGACGTTGGCGGACGCCGTTCAGAAACTCAAGCTGTACTCGGACAAGGTTTTCGGCGCAAAGGCGATTGATGAATTGCGCGGCATTAAAGGTTTGGCGTCGAGGAAATACTTCGAATTGGAAAGGCAGATCGCAACACCCGGGCAAAGATCCGATCAATGCGCTGTTGAATTACGGCTATGCGTTTTTGGAGCGTGAGGTGCGCGTGGCGATTTTGATGTGCGGCATGGACTCGCGCATCGGCTTCTTCCATGCCAACGACGGCAGGAAACACTCGCTCGTGTTTGATCTGATGGGGCTGTTTCGGCAGCCGGTGATCGATCGATTGGTGCTGACGCTCGCCAATCAGCGCAGTATCAAGCCGGACGATTTCATCAAGTCGAAAGACGACTGTCGGCTGACGGATTCGGCGCGGCCGGCGTGGTATTCGCGCTATGAAGAATATATGTTGCGTCCGTACAAAGAGTACGGCGAGCGCAACAGTCGCGAGATGATCTTGGATCGCGTGCGGAAGTTTTCGACGCGGCTCGACTATAAGAAGTCGTGCGCCGGTTCGTACCGCTTGCGGTTTTGTAACCTTACTGTAATGGTACGCGCCGTTCATACCGCCAGCGATTTGGAAACACAAAAAAATCCCGGCAACCGGTCAGGTTGTCGAGATTTTTTAATTTCGATTTTTATTTCCGATATTTCTCGAGCTCCGCGAGATACGCCTCAATCATCGACGACAACTCTCCGATGCCGGTCGTTGACTCGGCAGTCGCATGGTTCACTTGATTGCGTTCAATCCGAATGTCGTAGTAGCCGTGCAACAATTTAATCGCCGCGTCTTCGGCAATGTCCGAACGCAACGTGCCGTTTTTCAGCAATTGCCGATAAGTACCTTCTCGAGTTCTCCATTTACGCTCCGACCTTTCGCCCGCGCCCGATCTTTGCAACAAAATGTTGTTCTTATCAATTTCAAACAGCTTGATCAAAACCGTATTCGGCAGTTGCGATATAAAGCTCGGCAGTTTGTCATAATTAACCTGCCGCACGAACGTCGCAAACGATTTGTTGATCGGCGTCGTCCGCTTTCTGTCATTGTAAATCGCTTGCAATGCCTGCACCGTCATCGGAAATTGCGATTTGAAGGAATCGATGTTGATGTTGTTGCATTTGACTTTGATGAATATCTTTTTGCCGCGCGAATATTCATCGACAAATGCCTGCAGCTTGCCATACTCGCGCTTGATACTCAATGCCTTCAAAAACGGACCGGCTTCCAATTGCGTCCGAAAGACATGGATTCGACGGCGGCGGCTCTTGCAATTGACATATTCGCCGGCACGCCGTACTCGGTCTCGATCGTGTCGATGATCTTCGCAAACAGCTCACTCTTGATGTCTTTGCCGGAGTGCTCTCGGAATGTCTGAATATGCCGCCCGAGATCTTTCAATTCGCCTTCGATCGTGCTCGTGCGGCAGATTTTGATCGCCTCCGAGAACGTCTTCATCGCCTTCAAAAGCGAATTGAGCGGCTCGGGCGGATTATCGCCGAAGTATTCCCAGACGGCGTCTACACTGCCGAACTTAACGAACTCGTCCGCGCCGTTGATCAGCGAGAACATGCGTTGAATTTCGGTGGCGCGATACACTGTCGGCACGTTCGGATCGGAGTATAAAACCTCGCCGATTGCAATGCCGCGATCTTTCAGCAATTGCATGATCGACAGCATCATCATCGACGTGTGACGAAAGCCGCCGGTCATATCGGCGCGCATTTTGATTGCGTCGTTCGGATACTGTTTTGCGTACTCGGAGACGGCATCGGCGATATCGGCAATCTGCAGAATGTTTTTCTCGAGCTTCTCCGCTCCGTCAACCGCGTCGGAATAATTCAGCACGGTGAAACAGTCTTCGAGGTTCGGACACTCTTTAGAGATGCGTTGTTTGAGAAATTCCAAGTGTGTGATCGAGCCGAACTCGTTATCGGGCGCGAGATCGTTTCGCACGTGATCGCTTGCAATCAAAAAGATTCTCGACAGCGATTCCGCGCGGAGCATTCGCTCGATGTAAACGATTGCCGACTCGTTGGTTTGGATCGAGCGGTACGGTCGCCCGAGAATATCGGGATAAACGATCGGCTCGCCGATATATCGCGCGTTCACCGGACTGACGAACGCCGGCATTAAGTGTTTCATCATACCCTCCGTCAATACAATCGAAAGCGGACGAAGCGGAAGTTTGAAAGGCGTTGCGTCGAGCCGTCTTCGGCAATAAATTCTTCGACGACGCGTTCCGAGCACGCCGCCATGGCAGGAATTTCGCGCCGCTTGAGTTGCTCGACCATAGCGAAGGTGTAGGTGTATTCGCCTTGACAGAGCACCGCGCTCGGCGATAATTTCAATATTGCCGACAGTTGCTCATCGACGAGTTTAAGGACTTGCTCGCGGCTCGCGCTCGAAGACACGGCAGGAAACGGCACGTCAACGATCTCGCCGAAGCTCCGCGCGGAGTTTTTTTTGCGCTTCACTCCATTGCGCCGAAGGGTGGTTTGTGTGATTGACAAAGACTCCGTTCATTTCCGCAATGCCTCTTCCAATTCATTGAGACCGTTCTCGATGAAAGCCTTCAATTCTTCCGCCGTTGCAAATTCGCCGCGATCGCTCCGCGCGTGATTGCTGTGATTGCGTTCATTCTTCAGCCGCGAATATTTTTCCATGACGGCAACGAATGTCTCTTCGTCAATCAAGAGCTCGAAAGTGCCGTTGCGGAGCATCAGCCGATATTCGTCGTGTTTGACGCCGTCGAAATACTTCGGTATCTCGTTGTTCGGAATGTCGTTCAAAAAACTGAACAGGCGTTTGCGGCGCACATTCGGATCCGAAATTTCCGAGAGCTCTTTTAAGATTGCGTTGATGATCTCGCGGATCGAGCACTTCGGCGGCGGGATTCATCAGCAATTCCGGTTCCGCGCGGACGCGGCTCAATGTTTCAAATATCCGATGAAGGCGCGGCTCGTCCTTGAGCATCATCAACAATTTTTGAAGTTTCGCGTCGAGATTTTTCTTCCACGCCGCATAATCGAAACGATTTTTGTTGACGGCAACGACGGCGTCTTGTTTGATTGCATTGCAGAAGATTTTGATGCCCTTGTCGAGATTTTTGCCGACCGGCGGTTTTTCATTCAACATCAGGAACCACCGATTGCGATGCATCGTATCGTCAACAACTTTTTTGTCGAGCGCGGCGGCTTGTTCGGGCGTCAATCGAAAGATGCCGTGCTCGCCGAGATATTCCGGCAATCGCTCGGTGTAGAGCGTCAACGCCTGTTGCATGTAACCGTTTTTGATGCACCGGCGAATGACTTTCAAATCGTCGAGCTCGCGAAATTCAATCAGATCGGAATAATCCTGCCGAATGCGATCAATCAATCGGAGCATCAACAAATCCTGCAAATTGCCGTCTTCGGCGTCGAAGTCATGAACGGCATCGTGCAACTCGATGATCGCCGCGCGGAATTGACCGTAATGACAGAGTTTGATCTCTTCCGAGAAATTCTCCATAGCCGCAATCAACCTCCTCGACGCCCGAAATTAATTGAAACAGCTCGTAAATGCTGCCGACTTCCTCGACCTTGCCCGGATTCGGACGCGACAATTTCGAGTACAGCAAATGCCCGATCTTAATGCCGCTGTATTCGAGCAGACGAACGACGTCGAGCACGATCATGTTTGCGTGCCGCAAGCCTCCGGTGAAATCGACGTGCAACATGACTTCTTCTCCGATCGAGGCGGCATATTGCTGAACCTTCGCCGCCATTTCCGCCACGCCGGACAAATCGCTTGCGATCGAGCCGTTCTCGTCGTAATCGAAAATTGCTTCCTGCGGCATTTTCTCCTCGATGTTCGGAATGAATTCGCCGAGTCTCGCCTTGAAATATTCCGGATGCGTCACCGGCTTGCCGTGCTCATTCAGATACGGCAAATTCGACGGACGTGCTTGAATGTGTTGCGTGCGGACGGTATTCGATGCGAAGACGAAGATGCGCGAAATGCGCTCCGGCTCGCCCGCGAATTACCGCGACCTTATCGCCTTCCAAATGCACCTTTACGTCGCTCAAAAACAACAGAATGATATTTTTCAAAGCGCATCAACTCCCGTTATTTCGGCTGAAAAAATTCTTCGACGGCGCGAGCAATGCCGTCGTGATCGTTGTCGTCCGTGACGAAATCGGCGATTGATTTGATCCGCTCGTCCGCATTTCCCATGGCAATTCCGACGCCCGCCGTTTGAAGAATTTCGAGATCGTTCGGAGCATCGCCGATTGCGATCGTATCTTCGAGAGAAATGCCGAGATGTTTGCAGAGCTCGATCAAACCCGACGCTTTTGAAATTCCGCGCGGCGAAGCCTCAAGGTTTGTTTCTTCGGCGAAAACCGGCTCGATCGGAAGATGTTTAAGCCGCTCGAGAGCTTTTTGTCTCGACTCGGGAGAACGGCTATAGAGATTGACTTTGACGATCTCGTTGCGGTGCTCGAGCGCGAATTGTTTCATGTCGTCGACGAACATGCAGATGCGCTTGAACATGTCTTGATAGATACCCATATAAAAATCCGACATGTGTTCAACGTCCGCGCGGCTGACGATCGAGTCGCGGACCGAATGAATATGGATCATTGCGCGTTCGGCGATGCCGACGTCAATGATCTCGAGCGCGATTTCGGTCGAGATAGGATGCAACGCGATCGGCTTCTCTTCAACGAAGTCGTAAACCATGCCGCCGCTCATCAGCACGGCATAGCGAATGTTTTTGAGCTGCTCGGAGCAGTAACTCATCTCCGGAATGTTTCTGCCGCTCGAAATGACGACGTGCACTCCGCGCTCGAGCAGTCGATTGATCGCCTCGAGCGTCTTCGGCGTGATCTTTTTCGATGAATTGAGGAGCGTGCCGTCCATGTCCAACGCCAACAATTTGTATTGCATCAAAAAAAACCTCCCATTGCTTTTGTCAATCGAAATTGTATCATGATTTGACACTCCCCGAGCCTTGCGGCAGGGGATTCTTGCGCGACTAAACAAGTCTAATCCGCAAAGGACCAGCCAAAAGCCCCCTACACAGTCCCTCGTTATCGAAGTTCCGTTTACTTTTACGAAGTATGTTCGCTGCACCGTTCAGATCGGCATTAACGAGCGTGCCGTCTGCGGCGCGATACAAGCCGCGTCTGATTCTTTGCCCGCTGAATGCGTACTTTTGCGGATTATCCGCGTTGTACACAGGCAGGTCATCTCCATCCAAAAAAACTCGCTTTCGACGTATACGATTCTTCCTGCTCGACGTACTCTAAACCGTACCGCGCGCACAGATTTGCCAATTGCTCGCGCAGACTCCCAAAGCTGATTTGCGTGAAATTCTGATTGGTCTGCGCTCCGAGATTTATGCCGCGTTTGAAGTCGGCATTATATCCGCATACGAGCGTTCCTATGTCATTTGCTATGCAGTGATTAACGATATAGCGCGCCGTCTTCTTCAGACAATCATTCGTCCGATTGTTGCGCTTCAATGTCAATCGCTGAATGAGTTCGGATGTGCGTTGCGATTTAGGCAAGCGGCTTTGCAACTCGGCGCGACGTTTCCACTGTCGGTTTTGAGTTGTAAGTCTTCCGGGGC
>CALGGX010000284.1 GCA_937916025.1 uncultured Selenomonadales bacterium | reverse complement strand
GCGACCACCGAGATCTACACTCTTTCCCTACACGACGCTCTTCCGATCTGATGAAATCATTTTTTTTCGTGCCGCCGGTGATTGTGTTGCGCGTAGTGTTGATGATGTTTGCCACAGTGTTTTCCTCCTGTCAAAATCAAAAATATAATGTATTTTACATCCCCCCCAGTTAGAGTTGTCAAGTACTTTTTGATAAAAAAAATCCCCGGATTATCTCCGAGGATTTTATCAATTCCGCGCGGATTGAAATCAATCAGAAATCGGTAAATGCCTTCGCGAGGATTTTCCAACCGTCCTCGCCTTTCTGCAACAGATGCAGGTCGACGAAATTCATGCCGTGCCAATCTTCCATGGTGATCCGAACGACGGCGATATCGTTGATCACGTCGAGCACATCGATGCGCGCTTTGGAATTTGTCTCGCCCTTCTCGTCGACCGTGTCGAACAGCGTTTGGATCGGCTCGCCGTTGATCGTCGCATTCTTATGAAACGCCGGTTTCATGATTGCACTGTTTTTATTGCCGCCTTCGGTGTAGAGTTTTACCGTCGCCAAAATTTCTTCGTAGTCTTTCAAACCGATTGCCTTCATCAGAAATTCCCCTTTCAATTGCCGACATTTTTGCCGAGTTCGTATGCTTCTTCGAGTTCCTTGCGTCCGTTCGCATCGCCGACCTTCATCACGCCGCCGAGCAAAACATGACCGAGATCCGTCCAACCGAGATGTTTCGTCAGATTTTGATAATATCGAAGCGCATCGTCGAAGCCGTAACCTTCCGCCGCCATCAACAGCACCGACTCTTTGATCGGATTGCGGTAATTCGGATCGCATTCGGCAACCGCAAACAGCCGATCGAACGCCGTCCGCAACTGCCCGCTGAAGTTCCAATAGTACAACGGAGTCGCCAACACCACTACGTCCGTCGCCCGATACGAAGGATAAATCTTATCCATATCGTCGCGCTGAACACACGGATGATCGACATTCTTGCCGCCGCCGAAACAGCCTTTGCAACCATGAATGTTCATCTTGTCGAGTTGAAAGACTTCGACCTCGCAACCGCACTCTTCCGCGCCGCGTTTGAATTCATTGACCAATGCCGAAGTGTTGCCCTTTGCTCTCGGACTTCCATTCAATACAATAATTTTTTTGCCCATCGCAAACTCTCCTCTCGAGCGAGTCGTCTGCTCACGACTCGTTTTTCTACGCGTCGAGCATCAATCAAAGCTCTGCAAAAAATTCTTCGATCGGACGATAAACATCATGCCATGGCGCATACGGAACGCAATCATCTGCCGCATATCCGATCGGCAACAGACAGATCGGTTTTATGTTTGACGGCAGTTTAAATGCGGCGGCGACTTGGCGCGAATCGAAAAGGCGTACCCAAACGGAGCCGACGCCCAATTCCCACGCCTCGAGCATCATGTGCGTTGCAACAATCGAAGCATCCATTTCGGCGGTCGAATAACCGGGCTCCATTCTGCTCTTCCAAGCTCGATCTTCGTCGGCGCAGATAAGAAATACCATCGGCGCATCGTATGTGCTTCGCGTCAGCAATCGAATTTTCTGCAGTGCGTCGTCACTCTTGAGAAGATAAATCATCTGCGGCTGATAATTTACGGCGGTCGGAGCGAGTTGCGCCGCGCGGAGGATCAATTCGATCTTTTCCTTCTCCACCGGACGACTTTTAAACGAACGGACGGAAAATCTCTTGCGTGCAAGCTCCATAAAATCTTTCATCGGTATCACCTCGCAATCCAATCGCAGTCTTTGACAGCATTGCCGTCGAGCAATATAATATCACTCGCAATCTTTATATCAAGTACGCACTTTTTTGTTAGAGGTGAACTTCGATGATGCGCTGCATCGCCGACGAACATTTTGATGATACCGGTTTCTGCTACACTCTTTCGCTCATCAAGGGCAAATACAAACTGCATGTGCTTTACGCGCTGATGGAATTTAAAGTCGTTCGCTACGGCGAATTGAAGCGATATATCAATCCGATCTCGCATAAAATGTTGAGCAGTACACTGAAGGAACTCGAAGCCGACAATCTGATCTTGCGCGAAGAATACGATCAATTGCCGTTGCGAGTCGAATACTCGCTCACTCCGCGCGGCGAATCGTTGATTCCGTTGCTCGATCTCATGTGCGAATGGGGCGATATCAATCGAAACCGAAACGAAAAAACGGCGGGCATCGTTTGATCGGTGAAGCCGCCGCTTTTTTTATCGGAAATTCAGATGAAGAGTTCGGTGACGAAGACGATAACGCAACAGATCACGGCGACTTTGAAGAGAGATGCGCCGAACCACGCGGCAACAATTCCGAAAATCAGCGCGAGTGCTCCGGATATTTCCGATTGAGTTGCGTAAACGATTGCGGGAAATGTCATGACCGCGAGCGTCACGTACGGGACGTAATGCAGAAACGAGCGAATGAATTGATTTTTGATCTCGCTGCGGATTAATGTCAATGGCAGGATTTTCAAGCCGAGCGTCACGGCACTCGTCACCGCGATGTAAATTGCAATGTCATGCGTCAAACAATTTCACATCCGATCTTTTCGATGCCGCGCGGAGTTTGCAAGTTCAAACTTCGGCGGCTTAAATTCTTCCCGCAATTGATCGTAATTCAGATCGACCGGGTTGTCAACAGCGATGATCTCCGAGATCGGCGATTGCTCGACGTCCGAATTCTGCTCGAACCAATAATCGTCGACAGCGGGTGTGAGTTCCGAACCGACGGACGACTGCAAAGTGATCAATGTTTCGTCGGATTGCACGACATAAATTGCATGAGAACTCGCGCCGCCGAGCGTGATCGCAGCCGATTTTCCGACATTGACGACATAATCCGAGCCGAGAGCGTAATGCGAAGTGATCGTCCCGTTCGTAAGTTGCAACGTGTCGTTTGCGCTGAAGTTCGTAATCAGATCCTTACCGTCCGACGCGCCGAATTGATATACATTGCTGCCGCCGGTTTTCGAGATCGTGTCATTGCCCTTGCCGCCCGCAAGCGTAGAGGAGTAATACGAGCCGTAAATATAATCGTTG
>CALGGX010000283.1 GCA_937916025.1 uncultured Selenomonadales bacterium | reverse complement strand
GGTCAACTGGCGAGTCTGTTTCAGAAGCGTGGCGCGGTCGAACCGGCGGCATTGGTAAAAGCCTTGGAGCGCGAAGTCGTTCTGCAGGAGAAAAAAACTCCCGACGGCTCGGTCGTACCCAATGATTATACAATACTGCTAAGCGAGGAGGACTGCCATCGACTGAGTGCGGCGCGCATCATTAAGGCGTTGTACGAGGCGGTCGAGAAGAAGATCATTCGCGAGAACTGTTTCATGGACGGCAATCTCGGAGTGCACATCGAGAAGATGTTCGAAGGCGACGAGGCGATAGTGGTGCGGTCGAAATACATCGACGACAGTCGGAGCGAAGACGACACGATCGATCTCGAGAGCAATGTGCTGTCGAAGACGCTGGTCGAAGATACGCTCGTCGACGAGAACGAAAAGACGCTCATTGCAAGCCGAACGAAACTCATCTCGTCACTGAAGCCGATTGCGCCGCGCCGAATCGAATACGAGATTGCGCTTTTGAGCGTCAAGGGCGTTGAGAAACTCGAACTGGTTCTCGGCGAGCGGCAGGTATATATCGGGCGGCGAGACTCGAACGATCTCGTGCTCGACGATGACGGCACCTCACGAGTGCATGCATATATTTCGTACGAGCGTCATCGACATGTGATCCAAGATGCAGGGAGTTTGAACGGCACTTTCGTCAACAAAAAGCCGATTGAAAAACATCTGCTCCGACATGGCGACAAGATCGCGATTGGCAACGCGACGCTCGTCTACGAAGTTTTGTGAGCGACGATCGAAATGGAGTGTGAATTGATGACAAAGCATTACGAGGCAATAAATATCGGCTTGGTGCGGAGCCGCAATGAAGACGCGCTGGCAGTGATCGAGCCGGAAACATATCTGGTGGCAGACGGCATGGGCGGACAGGCGGCAGGCGAGATCGCAAGCCGAATGCTCGTCAATTCGATTGAGAATTTCCTGCATTCGACGGCGCAACCGTGGACCGAAAAAGTACTCGAGCAGGCAATCGTCAAAGCCGGCGAACGGATTTACGACGCCGCGCAGAGCCGTGAAGAGTACAAAGGCATGGGCACGACCGCGACGATGATCCATTTCGACGGCAATCGGGCGTATTACGCGCATGTCGGTGACAGTCGCCTGTATCGATTGCAGGGAGATCATTTTCAGCAACTGACCGAAGATCATTCATACGTCGAGAGTCTCGTCAGAAACGGCGAGATCAGTCAAGCCGCCGCGCGGATACATCCGATGAAGAATTACTTGACGCAGGCGGTCGGAGCAATGCTCGATATTTCCGTCGACGTCGGTTCGTTCAAAGTCAAATCCGGCGAAGTCTTCCTGCTTTGCACGGACGGTTTGACGAACATGGTCGGCGACGATGAGATAGTGCAGATCATTCGCTCGAGCCGACAACCTGCAGATGCACTCGTAAAAGCCGCACTCGACAACGGCGGCAAGGATAACATCACCGTCATCGTGTTGGGAGTGGCGTAAAAAGCAAATGGATTCAAACAGGAGTGAATTGAATATGACAGGGCGTGTCTTGAGCGGGCGGTATGTGCTCGAGGAACGCATCGGCTCGGGCGGCATGGCGGAAGTGTATCGGGCGCGGGATCAACTTCTTGCGCGAACGGTCGCCGTCAAAATTCTCCACGCCGCATACAAAAATGACGTCGAGTTCATAGAACGCTTCCGACGCGAGGCGAAGGCGGCGGCGGGACTTTCACATCCGAATATCGTCAGCATTTTCGATGTCGGTTTGGAAGGCGACGATCATTTTATTGTAATGGAATATGTGCCGGGTTCTACACTCAAACAAAAAATCCAATCGGAAGCTCCGATCGACATTGCGCTCGCCGTCCGCATTGCAAAAGACATAGCAGGAGGCTTGGCGCATGCGCATGCAAACAATATCGTCCATTGCGATATAAAGCCGCACAACATTTTGATCACGGACGACAATCGCGCAAAAATCGCGGACTTCGGAATCGCGCGGGCGGTAACGGAATCGACAATGACATACTCCGGCAGTGTGGTCGGAAGTGTGCATTACTTTTCGCCGGAACAGGCGCGCGGCTCGATGATCACGCCGAAGTCGGACGTATATTCGCTCGGCGTTACGATGTATGAAATGTTGACGGGCAAATTGCCGTTCAACGGTGACAATCCGGTATCGATAGCAATGAAACACGTCGAGGAAGAGCCGATGCCGCCGACGGCATATCGGCAAAACATTCCGCCGATGCTGGAAGCATTGGTATTGCGCGCGATGAACAAAAATCCCGAGATACGTCCGACGAGTGCGGAGTTGGTACAGGAGCTCGCAATGGTCGAAAAGACGTTCGGCATGACGAAGACGATCGATCCGGACGCGACGCAAGTATTGCCGAGAGCTGACACGAATTTGCCTCCGCGCCGCGCGGATCGGCGAAAAAATTCTGCGGCTCCGAAAACGGAAAAGAAATCATTTTTCAGATCGAAACTTTTTACTGCAGGATTATTGATAGTGTTGTTATTGGGATTCGGAATCGGCTCATTCTTGGCGTTCGGCAATTTTTTCAATCAGGAAGAAGTGTTGGTGCCGGACGTGACGGGTAAGCAATTGGCGTTGGCGCGGCAGATATTGGAAGACGGGAATTTGCGCGTGAACGTGGCGGAAACATATGATGCAAACGTGCCGCCGGGGCAAGTCGTCAAGCAGGACCCGGATTCGGGCAAAGCGGTTCGGACTTCACGGCTGGTGACGATTTACATCAGCAAGGGCGGCGAGGAGATCGACATGCCGGATTTGCAGGGTTTGGCGAAATCGGCGGCGACTGAAGTATTGCAGAAGGCAGGCTTGACGCTCGGCTCGGTTTACGAAAAGTTTTCGGATGAAGAACCCGGAACGGTTTTGATGCAAGACCCGGCGGTCGGCACGAAGATCAATCGCGGCACGGCAATAGATATCACTGTATCGAAAGGTGACGGCAGCTCGACGAGTACTCCGAAGAAAATCAATGCGCCGGTGACGCAAAATCAGCCGCCGTCGTCGAGTACGGAACGCACGACGGAAGAACCGGCGGCGAGTTCGCCTTCCGTCGTACAGGAACCGGCACGGAATGTCGAAACGAATTACGTCGAGCCGACATACAATGACACGCCGAGCGAACCGGTGTCGAACGAGCCGCAAACGTATACGCCGGAGCCGGTCTATGAAGAGCCGGAGCCGCGAGTTTCAGAGCCGGAACCCGAGCCGGAACCTTCCGGCGAACCGGCAGAGTTATCCGAGCCGACCGAACAAATTGACGCGCCTTCGCGCGAGAGCGGAGGTGCCAAGAGTCGTTGACAGGAGGCGATTATCATGCCGAATAATGATATAGAGACACGTGTTACGGAAGTAGAGAAGAAGCAAGCAGTTACCGACGCGAAGTTTGACGCATTCATTCAAGAGATGCGCGACTTCAAAAACGAGATGCGTCAACAAAATGAAATGCGCGCGAAAGAGATTGATGATCTTCGCAAAGAAACCAACGATAAATTCCGTCAAATGGACGAAAAATTTGAAAAGATGAATGCGAAGTTTGACGCGAAATTTGAAAAAATGGATGCGAAGTTTGAAAAGATGAATGAGAAGATCGATGCGAAATTCAATCAACTCGAAAACAAAATGGAATCGATCAATCAATACGCGCATCAGATGTTTATAGCGGCGGCGATAGGAATCGGCGCAATGATTTTGACTGTAGTCGCGCCTCTGATTTTCTCGTCAATCAAATCCGCCGACAAAGAAATACCCGAGCCGAAGCCTGCCGTTGAAACTTCAATCGATCGCACATCTAATTTCGAGGTTCCGTCGTAATGATCGGACGCGTGATCAAATTCCACAACAGCTTCTTCTTCGTAGAGAACGGCGATGAATTGATTGCCTGCAGTCTCCGAGGACTGTTGAAGCGTTTCAAAAATCGGACGCCCGTCTGCCCCGGCGATTTCGTTGACTTCGATAAAAATGCCGACGGCACCGGCGTCATCAATCGCGTCGTCGACAGAAAAAATCTCCTCGTCCGCCCCGCCGCCGCCAATGTCGATCAAATCATCATCACATTTGCCGTAAAAGATCCCGAGCCGCATCCGTTGCTGATCAATCGCTTCCTCGTACTCGCCGAAGCCTCCGGCGTCGACAACATTTCGATCTGCTTGAATAAAATCGATCTCGACGAACATTTTTCACTCGACGGTTATGAAAATCTCTATGACATCATTCGCGTCTCCGCGCGGAACGGAGCTAATCTCGATCGATTGAAGGAAAAACTTGCCGATAAAATCACCGTGTTCACCGGTCCCAGCGGCGTCGGCAAATCTTCATTGCTGAATGCGAT
>CALGGX010000282.1 GCA_937916025.1 uncultured Selenomonadales bacterium | reverse complement strand
TTGGTCGTGCTGGGCTCGATGGCGGCGGCGGCATTCGGAGCGTTTGCGCTGTTTCGGATCGGATACGGACTCGGGCATGGCGAATTGTCGATCGTCGAGGAGTACAGCCGCAATTTGTATTTCGAGTCGGCGGGCATGATCGTCACTCTGATCACGGTCGGAAAATATCTCGAGGCACGAGCGAAGGGCAAAACTTCAGCCGCCGTCGAGAAGTTGATCAAACTCTCGCCGAAGACGGCAACCGTCATACGCGACGGAGCAGAACTCGAAGTCGAAACTTCGGATCTGAAAATCGGCGACGAGATCATCGCGCGCCCGGGCGAATTGATTGCGGTCGACGGCAGGATCATCGACGGCAATTCGAGCGTCGACGAGTCGGCAATTACGGGCGAGTCGATTCCGGCGTCGAAAACCGTCGGCGATCGATTGACGAGCGGTACGATGAACATCGACGGCTTATTGCACTTCCGCGCGGAGGCGGTCGGCGAAGACACGACGATCAGTAAGATCATTGCGCTCGTTGAGGAAGCCTCGGCATCGAAGGCTCCGATTGCGAAGCTCGCGGATAAGATCGCGGGCGTGTTCGTTCCGGCGGTGATTGCGATTGCATTGGCGGCGGGCGCGGTATGGTTGTCGACGGGCGCGAGCGTCGAGTTTGCGTTTTCGATTGCGATTTCGATCTTGGTGATCAGCTGTCCGTGCGCGTTGGGATTGGCGACGCCGGTAGCGGTCATGGTCGGCACGGGCAAGGGCGCGGAGAACGGCATATTGATCAAGTCGGGCGAGGCACTCGAAACGGCGCATGCGATTGATGTGGCGGTGCTCGACAAGACCGGCACGATCACTGAAGGCAAGCCGCGCGTGACGGACGTGATAATCGTCGGCGATCGGACGGCGGAAGAATTGATATCGATCGCGGCGAGTCTCGAGTCGGGCAGCGAACATCCGCTCGCAAAAGCAGTGCTCGATCTCGCGAGTGAGAGGCGGGTTCGGAGTGTTGCGGTCGACAATTTCCGAGCGATTTTCGGTCGCGGAGTCGAAGCGACGATCGACGGCAGGAATTATTGCGCGGGGAGCGAGAAATATTTCGGCGAGATCGGCATCGACATATCGGCAATTCGCGATCGGATCGATCGATTGTCGGACGAGGGCAAGACGCCTTTGCTGTTTGCGAGTAATCGGCGATTGATCGGAATGATGGCGGCAATGGACTCGCCGAAGCAATCGAGCCGCGCGTCAATCTCTGAATTTCGGCGATTGGGAGTTGACACGGTGATGCTGACGGGCGATAATGAGAGAACGGCTCGTGCAATT
>CALGGX010000281.1 GCA_937916025.1 uncultured Selenomonadales bacterium | reverse complement strand
TTTTTTTGGTGAACACGGCGGTTCGATCCAAATCTTCCTGCGACATCGGTTTTTCGTCCGGCTTTGCAATCGATGTTTCAGGCTGTTTTCGACTGCCGACACAACATTTTTCAATGCAGCCGCAACTGCCCTCAATTACATTACCTTTTTCGACAAACGATTTGATTTTATTTGACGCGCGGAGTTTTTTTGGTGAACACGGCGGTTCGATCCAAATCTTCCTGCGACATCGGTTTTTCTTCCGGCTTCTCGATCGGCTTTGCAGTCGGTTTGTCAATCGATATTTCGGACTGTTTTTCGACAATCGGAGGATTCGGCACGGGTTTCGGTTTTGTCGGCGACTCGACGGACGTTATCGCCGGAATCGGCACATTCGCCAATGAAGACATTGCCGCCGGTGCCGTCGTCGACATTTTTACCGCCTCATGATGCGGCACGTTCGCCAACATCTGATTTGTGATTGCCAGTTCCGCTTCCAACGACGTGCGCATTTTCATCAGAAAAGAATTTTTATCGCGCAAGATTTTTTCGTATTCCGTCATTATGTTTCGGAATTTATTGTTTGCTTCATTGATCTGCCGCTCCGCATCGAGAGTTGCCTGCGTGCGAATTGAATTGCACTCGCGCTCCGTGCTCAAACGCATTTCTTCAACCGTCTTCTTCGTCGTTTCGAGCAATTCGTCGGCATTGCGCCGCGCGGTCGATGTAATTTCATCCGCCATCTTCTGTGCCGTCGAAGTGAGCTCGTCCGCATTTTTTTGCGCGGTTGCCGTAAGATCGTCCGCATTCTTCCGCGCGGAATTCACCAAGCCGTCGGCAGTATTCTGCGCCATCGTCAACGCATCCTGAATGTTTTTCTCCATCTTGCGGTATTGCGTCAACTCTTTTTCTTGATCGAGCGTCTGTTCTTTGAGTTTTTCGTTATCGCGAACGAGTTTTTCGTAATCGACGACGATGCGATCGAGAAATTCATCGACCTCGGCGGGGTTGTAACCTCGAAGCATCGCTTTCTTAAAATCCTTGTTGTGAATGTCCATCGGTGTAAGCATCCGGCAATCACCTCTTTAATCTAAAAATATCGGCGGAGCAAAACCGCCGTCCGCCCTTTTTTCGTCAAGCCGCGAACTTCGGCAACTTCGAGCCGTCCGCGTCCGCGCATCGACAATACATCTCCTTCTTTGATCGATTGCGCCGCGTTTTTGACCGATTGCCAATTCAGTTTAAGTTTTTCGGCTTTGATTTCATCCGCCGCCTTCGATCTCGACATTCCGAAGCCTGCCGCCGCAATCGAGTCGATGCGCAATGATGCCACCGTCGCGCGAATTTCTTTTACGCGCTCTTCTTTCGGCGCGATCGAGTCCGGCTCGCCGAGTGAAACGCTCACGCTCGCCTCGCCGATATGCGTGAGATTTTTTAAAAAGTAATCCGCCATTTTCTTATCGACGACGATTTTTGCGAGTTCTTTCGTGGCAATGATATCGCCGACGTATTCGCGCTCCACGCCGAGCGACATGATCGAGCCGAGCACGTCGCGATGTGAAAGCCGCGCGAATTCGCCGTTCCATTTCGCATCAATCACTTCGAGCTCGAAGACCGGGGTTCCGGCAAAATCGTCATGGCAGAAGGCGGCGCGTTGACGTTCCGCTCCCGCAAAGCCGCCGTCAAATTCGACTTTCAACTCGCCGAAACTGTTTGCAATCGCTCCCGCAATTTCCTGCTCGTACGGAGTAAGGAAGTTGCTCAATTTATATTTCCGGGACTTCAACGCCTGTTGCGCGAGATCGATCAATCGAACCGCCGCGTCTTCGCCCTCGGTGCCTTTGTAATATCGAATGAGTTTGTCTCGAATGTCCGTCGACATCGTTTCAGCCTTTCTATTGATTGTTGAGCCACGGCATGCCCGAATTGGCGGGTTTGCGCTCCTCTTCGCCGTCGGAAACATGCACGTTGCTCGGAGAGCAGATAAACACCGTGTCGTTGACTTTTTTGATCGCGCCGTTGAGCGCATAAGTCGTACCGCTGATGAAATCGATAATGCGGCGGGCGGCGTTGGGGTCGGTGTTCTCGAAATTGATTATGACAGGAATTTTGTCGCGCAAACAATTTGCAACGATTTGCGCATCGTCAAAATTTTTCGGTTTGATGGTGTTAATCTTCGACTTGGTATTCATTGTCATTGCACTTTCTCTCCGCTCCGCCGCGGCATGAAAATCCACGACTTTATTTCCAAAGTAGTTCGGTTGCGGTGCGGCAATCGGCGGTTTTACCGCCTCAAACGCCGGTTTGACTTGCGGGGTTGCAGTTTTTGTTTCTGCAATTTCCTCGCCAACCTCATCCGGTTCGTCTTTGTTAAGCAAGCCGAGCTTGTCGCTGATTTTGTCTATAAACTTCATCCGGTCTCCTCCTAATGATAATCGCGTTCGCCGAAGATCGCCGTACCGATTCGCACAAGATTGGCTCCTTCTTCGATGGCAATTCTATAGTCGTGCGTCATTCCCATTGACAATATTTCGATTGTCGGAAATACTTCTCTTTGACGCCGAAAGAGCTGATACATTTGTTTGAAAAGCGGACGGCATTGCTCGGCGTCTTCATAATTGGGCGCGATCATCATGAAGCCGCGAAGTTTAAGGTTGCCGCACTTTTGAACGGTTTCGATGAGAGAGTCGAGCTCCTCGGGCGCAACTCCGGATTTTTGGACTTCGCGCGCGAGATTGATTTGGATCAACACGGCTTGAATTTTGTCAATCGACTCTGCCGCGCGGTTGACGGCTTGCGCCAAATGCGGACTGTCAATCGAATGGATCAGATCGAAATGTTTGACTGCCTGCCGGACTTTGTTTGTCTGAAGGTGTCCGATGAGATGTTTGACGACATTTCGATCGAGCGTTGCGAATTTTTCGACTGCCTCTTGAATTCGATTTTCGCCGATATCGGTGACGCCGCAATCGATTGCTTCGCGCATCGCCTCAACGGGATGATTTTTCGTGACGGCAA
>CALGGX010000280.1 GCA_937916025.1 uncultured Selenomonadales bacterium | reverse complement strand
CGGAAAGAGACAGTTTCCCCTGTCTCTTTCCGTGTTTTCATAAGGAGGATTTGTCATGGTTGAACGGCTTCACAAATGCCGGAAATTCATCTTCTATCTTCTGGGCTGGCTGGAACTGATTGTTTCCGTCCTGATTGTCATAGGAATCGTCGTTTATTTGTTCAGCGTCCCGAAAATGATTCCGGACATTGCCAACGGCGGCTTTAACGGGTATTTGAGCGTATTGTTTGACATTCTTATCGGAATTGAGCTTGTCAAACTGCTCTGCCGCAACGACTTGTATTCCATGGTGGAAATACTCCTGTTCGCCGTCACAAGGCACATCATCATTGAACGGCTGCCCCTTCTGGAAACGCTAATAGGCGTTGTTGCGATTGCGGCGCTGTTCGCTATCCGCAAATTCTTGTTCTTATATCAAGAAACGCACGAACAAATTCGCCATCGGCGGACGGTAGACGTACTTCTTCTTCGCAAGCGCGCAGCTCGTCGAGATCAATTTCTTCAGTCCGTACCGGTCAAAGTTCTTGGCGAAAAACAGAGTGAAGTTGCTCCATACGGGATCATCGCACGGCAACAAGAGCGTCTTGTCGCGAAACACATTCGCATCATACTCGACGTATGCGTTGAGTTCTTTCTGAATATCGTCGTATTGAGTGTAAAACTCGTCGTTTTTTGCGGCTTTGGCATTTTGCAAACCGCTGTTCTCGCGCTCCGACATGATTAATTCTCGGATTTGACGGCGGCAAGAATTTGCTCTTCCGACCAACCCGTCGCGCTCATGATGAAATTGATCGGTGTGCCTGCCTTGTACAGCTTCTTGACCATGATCGCGCGCTCGGAATTTCTTCCTTGCTCGATGCCGTCTTCATATTTCGCTTGCCTGTCCAACTCCGCGTCATACTCGTACATCTTTATCACTTCTCCGCTCAGTTTTCGTCGGGAGCATTGACGACGGCGAGAATCTGTTCTTCCGTCCAGCCCGTCGCGCTCATGATGAAGTTGATCGGAGTGCCCGCCTTGTAAAAATTCTTGATCATGCTCATGCGCTCGGAGTTTCTGCCCTTCTCGAGACCGTCCTCGAAATTTGCCCTTCTGTCAAGCTCTGCATCGTACTCGTACTGATACATCTTCATTACCTCCCATTCGTGCTCTCGCAAATAAGTCGCCATTATGCCGTTCGCTATGCAATACTCCATCGCTTCTTTGATCGCTTTCGCCAACATCATTTTTTTTGACTGATTAAACTTCACGCGCTCGACAAACGCGCAGTACCAACTCAAATCGATGCTCCGCGCGAGCAACTCCCGATTGTTCCCCGCGTTGATGTTGAGAAACTCCGCCTTGAGCTCGAGCGTGTCGTCGCCGCCGAACGCATCCGACAACTTCATCATTCGACGCTCGGGCGCGGCAGCCTTCCCGTTGTACATGACGAAAAATCTCGGCGCGGGAAATTTAAGTTGCTTCTTTCGATAGAGACATTCCGGATCGTCAATCAACTTCCGAAGCAACTCGACCTCGTAAAACAAAAATCGCAACGGCATATTTTCATTCAGCGTACTTTGGTGCTCGATCAATACAACCAATTGATTCCGAAAGAAGCACGAAACATCATTGCGCGACTCACTGAGCAACGATGCCTCGAGCGTATTGATCTCAATTTCGTTGGGATCATTGCAATCGGTTCCGAGTACCGCATTCACCAACGACAACAGCCGACGCTTGTCTCCGATGAAGTAATGCCGAAAGACGGAGTCTCGATACTTTTCTTCAGCCAATAAAATCCCTCCCATTACAAATCTATCACGCGACATTGATACGCGCCGTAAACTCTCGGCAATTCCTTCGCCGGACGCCCGTATTTTTCAATCAATTCGTCGACGTACTTCATCACGATGTCGACGGGGATTTTTTTCATGCAAGCCATGTTGTCGACGCCCGACTTCGGACATACATGCTTGCCGCACGGATGACACGGCTCCGGCGTTTTGATCAGCACGTCTTTCGCATCATAAGGATAAAAGCCCGGCACCGGAGACGAGCCGAACATCGTCACGATTGGAATGTTTCTCGCCACGCCGATATGCATCGGTCCGGAGTCCGTCGTCAAAAACAAAACGCAATTGTCGAGTACGCCCGCGACTTCGGCGAGACTCAATTGCCCCGTGAATATCTTCAATCGCGCGGAATCTCGCCGTTTCATTTTGGCGACGCATTGATTGACGATCTCGACATCCATCGAACCGCCGAGAAATGCAATTCCGAAGCCGCGCTCAATCAATCGATCCGCGCATTCGGCGAAATAATCATCGAGCCAACGTTTGGTCAACCAACTCGCGCCGATATTGAAGGCAATCACTTTTGCATCACCGAATTCGGAAATGATCCGAGCGGTCATTTTTTGTTCAATCGACGGTTCGATCCACATTTCGAGCCCGCCGTCGTCGATGCGCTCGATCCCGACCGCCTTCCGCAATACGTCGAAATGCGAATGAATTTGATGTTTGACGGCTTTGAGATTCGGCAGCACCCGGTCGAAGAACAGCGAAAAGCCCGGCTTTGAATATCCGACGATGCGCTTTGCGCCGCTGAACGCCGCCAGTGCCGACGCCCGCTCGTTCCTGTGCAGATTTATCACAAGGTCAAAATTTTTTTCGCGAATCCCGCCGATAACCTTGAGGAAATTCGGGAGCCTGTCGTCGTCGCCCTTCTTGTCAATCAGAATGCAGTCGTCGAGATTTTTGTTATACCGAACGAGGTCGCCGAGCTTTTTGTCCGCCAGAAGTTCAATGTGCGCGTCAGGGAAATTCATTCGCAGCGTCCGCAGTACCGGCGTCACCAGCAGCAGGTCGCCGATGTGCATCAGGTTTATCACTAGAATTTTTTTATACATGGCGTCACCGAAAATCTTTTAGCGGCACGCCGTCACGCGTTTTCCATTCGACCCAGCCGTTTGCAGAAATTCCCAAAACAAAAGTTAAATTTTATTTATTAGCTATTGTCCTTCATGATTTCATCGATTTTTTCGCCTT
>CALGGX010000279.1 GCA_937916025.1 uncultured Selenomonadales bacterium | reverse complement strand
ATTAAAAAGATGATGAGCTTCTATAACTTCAAGCCCTTTATTGACGAGAGTTGCCGAATCGACCGTGATCTTTCTGCCCATATTCCATGTCGGATGCGCGAGCACTTGATCGACCGTCACGTCTTTCAATTGATCTTTCGAGCGACCTCTGAAAGGTCCGCCCGATGCCGTCAACAACAATTTTGAGATCGCGCGTGGATTTTCGCCGTTCAGACATTGAAAAAAAGCTCCGTGTTCGGAGTCTACAGGCAAAATGCGAACGCCGCACTCGGAAGCGCGGCGCATGATCAATTCTCCGGCGGCGACGAGAGTCTCTTTGTTGGCAAGCGCGATGTCTTTACGCGCCTCGATCGCCTTGAATGTCGGCTCGAGTCCGGCAAAGCCGCTCATCGAAGTCAACACAATGTCGACATCAGCCGAAGTTCCGACGTCAATGAAGGCTTGTCTTCCTCCGAGCAACGCGGTCGATTGGAATTTTCGCCGCGAGTTCAGCCGATTGAAAGCGTCGTCGTCCGAAAGTACCGCGATTGCCGGGCGAAATTCATCGATCTGCCGCTCGAGGATCGCGTCGTTTGAATGCGCGGCGAGCACCGTGATTTTCAATCGATCGGGATGCGCTCGAACCACATCAAGTGCTTGAGTGCCGATTGAGCCCGTCGAGCCGAGAATTGCTGTGCGTTTCAAAGTATTTCCTCCCAAAAAAAATGCGCCCTTCGACGCAAAATTAAATTCAATCGACGGCAGTCAATCTGATCTCGGAGATCAAACCGCCGCGCACCACAAACAGCATCTGCCACGCGCCGCTGCCGCGATACATCAAAAGCTCGCGGTTGTCGAAATTCAGTCGTTCACTCGGACGCCCGAAGAATTTTTTGATCAACCGTTTCTTCATGGCGACTCCGACATCATCCGGCGTGTTCAAGCCGTTGTTGCCGCTCGAGCAAACGAACGTCGCCAGCCCGTTTACAAATCTGATCTGAAACGTATCGCCGTAATACCAATCGAGCGCGCCGTCGACATTCAATTTACTCTTATTCGGCTCGCCGTAAATGCTCCGAACGTAGTCGATTTTGCTGCCGATTGCAATGCCGCCGATTGCCGCGCGGCTCTCGTCGATTGACTTCGCCGCCGAACAGTCCGCCGTCAATATGACAATCATCAAAATTGCCGACATCAATTGTTTCATCAAACGATCCCCATCACGATGACATAGTAGTAGAAAAACGGCGCGGTGTAGAGAATGCTGTCGAAACGATCGAGTACGCCGCCATGTCCCGGCAGGAAAAAGCCGGAGTCTTTCACGCCGCCGTATCGTTTAAGCGACGACGCCACGAGATCGCCGAGCGTTGCAACGATCGCGAGCAATGCGCCGAGGATCAACATCTCCGTCATCGGAAACGAAAACAGGAAGCTCCCGACCGCCGCCGTCATGACCGGCGTGCCGACCAACGCGCCGATAAAACCCTCCACGGTTTTTTTCGGACTGATTGTCGAGGCGAGTTTATGCGAGCCGATCGCCGTGCCGACGAAGAATGCAAACGTATCGCTTGCCCACGTCGAAATGAACAAAAGCCAGATCAACGCCGTGCCGACATCGAATTGCAGATTGAGGAGCGTGTTGAAGGCGTGGCTCATATCGATGTTGACGAGCGGAACCGGATTTGCCGAGAAGAACGACTTCATTGACTCGAGCGGCATGGCGATTCTCTCGTCATCGAAAAAACGCAACAGGATCAAATGCGAAAACGGCAGACCGACATACATTATGCCGCCGACGGAGACGCTCGCATCGACCGGGCGAATTGTGCCGTAGAGAATCACCGTCAACAAAAAAATCAGCAACATTCCGATTGTCAATACCGCGAGAATCTCTTCCAAACTGCCGAGCCACGCGCAACATTCCATCAAAATCAGAACGAGCGCGCCGAGGATCAGCGTCGTGTCGATGCCTTTCTTTCCGATGATGCTTGAAAACTCGTACCAGCCGAGCAACGACAAGACAATCGCCGCGATTGCAAACGGCAGTGAGCCGAGTTGAATGATGAATGCGGCAATTGCAATGCCGATGATTCCGCTGATGATTCGTAGTATCAACTCTGTATCGCTGCTCATTGCGAAAAATGCCGAGCAGCTCTCCTTTCGTAATATTCAAGTGCTTTTTATTGCTCCGAAACGACGCTCGCGTTTGCCGAAGTCGACAAGTGCGGCGATGAATTCTTCCGGCGAGAACTCGGGCCAATTGGTTTGCGTGAACCAAAATTCCGCATACGCCGATTGCCATAACAAAAAATTGCTGACGCGAAGATCGCCGCCGGTTCTTATGACGAGATCGACGGGCGGACTTTCGCCGGTGTCGAGTTCGGACTCAAAGAGCTTGTCGTCGATTTGATCAAGCGCGAGCTCGCCGTCGAGAACACGGGCGGCAATTTTTTTCGCCGCGCGGACGATTTCGTCTTGCCCGCCGTAATTTGCCGCAATGTTGAATTTGACGCCGGTGTTGTTTTGCATCAACTGTTCGGCGTCGCGGATTTGCGATTGGATCAACGGCGAAAATTCTTCCGTCCGTCCGAGGAATCGAATGCGAACATTATTCTCATGCATTTCGCGTTTTTCTTTTTCGAGATACTCGGAAAAAAGATGCATGAGAAAATCGACTTCAGCAAGCGGACGTTTCCAATTCTCCGTCGAAAAGGCATAAACCGTCAATGCCTCGAGTTCGAGATCAACCGCCGTCTGCAGAATTTTCTTCAGCGTCTTGACTCCGGCGGTATGCCCGGCGGAACGGAGCAAGCCGAGCGCGCCGGCCCAACGTCCGTTACCGTCCATGATGATCGCCGCGTGCCGCGGCAATCGATTGCGATCGAGTTGCGAATACATGTTGATCACGTCGAGCTCCGAATTAAACTTCCATTACTTCTTTCTCTTTGCCGGTTTTTGTGCTGTCGACGAGTTTGATGTATTTGTCGAGCAGTTTTTGCATGTCTTCCTGCCCCTCTTTGCGATCGTCTTCGGTGATCTCTTTGTTTTTCTCGAGCTTTTTGATGGCTTCATTGCCGTCGCGGCGGATGTTTCGGAGCGCGACTTTGGTCTCTTCCGCCTTCTTGCCGACGACTTTGACGAGTTCCTTGCGACGTTCTTGTGTCAATTGCGGAATTGCGAGGCGAATGATCGAACCGTCCGAGTTCGGCATCAAACCGAGATCGGATTTCATGATTGCTTTTTCGATGTCTTTCAGCGACTTCTTATCCCACGGCTTGATCATGATCATGCGCGGTTCCGGAACCGTCACGTTCGCCAATTGATTGACGGGCGTCGGCGTGCCGTAATAATCAACCATGACTTTGTCGAGCAGAGAAGGTGCCGCACGCCCCGCGCGGAGCGTTCCGTACTCTTTCTTCAAGCCTTCGAGTGTTTTCTTCATCTTCTCTTCTTGCGCATCGAGAATATCTTTCACCATCGAAAATCGCCTCCACAATCGAATTACTTCTTACTCTCAACCGTCGTGCCGATCTCTTTTCCAATCGCCGCGCGGTAAATGTTGTCGTGTTCGTCGATGTTGAAAACGACGAGCGGAATTTTATTATCCATGCAGAGGCTCGTCGCCGTCGAATCCATCACTTGGAGACCGAGATTGAGTATATCAATATAAGCGAGCTTGTCAAATTTCTTTGCGTCGGGATTTTTATTGGGATCGGAATCGTAAATGCCGTCGGTGCCCTTCTTCGCCATGAGGATCACGTCCGCCTTGATCTCCGCCGCGCGGAGTGCCGCCGTCGTGTCTGTCGAAAAGTACGGACTGCCGGTTCCCGCGCCGAAGATCACGACGCGCCCTTTTTCGAGATGTCGGACGGCGCGACGACGAATGTACGGCTCGGCAACTTCGCGCATTTCGATTGCGGTCTGAACTCGCGTGAAGACATTCAACTTCTCGAGCGCGTCCTGCAATGCGAGCGCGTTTATGACGGTCGCGAGCATGCCCATG
>CALGGX010000278.1 GCA_937916025.1 uncultured Selenomonadales bacterium | reverse complement strand
TGACGGTTGCATGCGAGGAGATTTTCGGACCGGTGGCGGTCGTGATCAAGTTCCACGACGAAGACGAAGTGATCAAGATGGCCAACGACAGCGAGTACGGACTCGGCGGCGCGGTCTGGACGAAAGACATCAATCGCGCGTTGCGAGTGGCGCGCGCTATCGAAACCGGTCGCATGTGGATCAACGCATACAACGATCTGCCTGCAGGTTCGCCGTTCGGCGGCTATAAAAAGTCCGGCATCGGGCGCGAGACGCACAAGATGATCCTCAACGCCTACACTCAGAAGAAGAATATCTTCATCAACATCGGCGAGGGCGTGAGCGGTCTCTATTGATCGACAATATCAATCGCGATTTCGGCAAACTCAAAAGCGGTCACTCTTCGGAGCGACCGCCTTTTTCATGCAAAAACTTTTTCGAGATATTCTTTGTAGGGGATATCGGCACTGCAGACGTCGTTGTGATGTCTCTGAATGAGACGCGGTTTGCGCCAATCGCCGTAGATCGAAGTCAACACCGAATCATAGCCGCGCGGAGCCGGTAATTTGATCCGCTCGAACTGAAGAGAAATCGCTTCATCGTACGCCTTCTTCGCAACCGTCTTGCCCTTCAACACGTGCGAGTACAACCAATAGACGTTCTCGGACTCGAAGAAGTGTTCGGCGAGATAATTCTCGTAAGCAAACGCGCGTTCTTTGTAAGGGCGACGTATCCATTGCTTCAAATCGTTGTAATCCAAAAGCAATTTCGCTTCCCGATCGATCGCCGCGGCGAGTTTTTCCGGAAAGAATGTGGCGAACATCAACTCGCGCGCTGTCTCGAAGATAATCTTGTGCTTTTGCTCGGTGAACGGCGGGATCGGATCGAACGGGAAGATGTCGATGCAAATGCCGTTGTGGATATTCTTGCGCACCTTCGCGCTCGAGAACATCGTCGTGCGATTGTCGCGGATTTTCAAGAAACTGCAACCGATCGGCCACGTGCCGCGCCGTTCGACGACGGGAAGATTCTCCGGATTCGGCTCGCCCTGCCACGCGTAGTTATACCACAG
>CALGGX010000277.1 GCA_937916025.1 uncultured Selenomonadales bacterium | reverse complement strand
GCTTGACGATCTTCGGCGGCTTTGAAGTATTCGGCGAATTGTTTCGGAGCAAAGATATCGGCATCGTCGGCATAAAGACAAAACATCAATCGCACGCAGAAGTGAGACAATGCGTAATGCGTAATGCATAATGCGTAATTGGAGGACGGATTTTCCATTACGCATTGCGAATTAATAATTACGCATTGCTTTTCGATCGCGTCGCGGACGAGTTTTATGAGCTTGGTCGCTTGCTTGGAAACCGCGATTGAAGGATTGACGTTTTCGTCGTTCGGATCGATCAAAAAATTCAACCGCGAAAACTCATGCGGCAACCGCTCGAACAGAATGATGTTCGGCTGATACGAGTCGCGGCGTTTGTCATACAAATCCATGTTGTAAATGCGAAGCTCGACGAAATTGCAGACGACAATCCAACGCGGACGCCGCGAGTACGGCAGTGCATCGGCGTATCGCAATGCCTGCCCGAACGGCGTGAACATCTTGCCGTCGGATTGCCTTGCCGATTTGTCGAGATCAATTCCGCGACTCTTTTGCTCGATCAAAACTCTCGTCGAAGGAATCCATGCGTCAATGAAGCACTTGCGATCGTCGACATCGATCGGCAACTCGAATTGCATGAACTGCTCGGGGTTGTCAATGCCGAACAGTCGGATCAAAGCGATCCAAAACAGTTGCATTTCAGATTTTTCCGAGCCGCGAGTTTTCCACTCGTCGATGAATTTGTTGACGGCGACGCGCCGATCGAAGTCGTTCATGAAAAATCACCTCGAAAAATCATTCTGCAATGCCGAGTCTTTTCCTTCAATCGAGCGGTTGAAAAAATTCGCCGCGCAATGTAGAATATCAACCGATTATTTTTTTTGGAATCAGGTGAATGAATGAAGTTACGAACCACAGAATATTTTATCCGCGAATCGGTCGTCTCGATGCTCCGCAATCGCTGGATGACTTTCGCCTCCATCGGAACCGTCGCCGTTTCGTTGTTCATACTCGGAGTATTTTTACTTCTCGTGCTTAACATGACGCGTCTCGCCGCCGAGCTCGAGTCTCAAGTGCAAATCTCCGTGTATCTCAACGACGCATTGCCGGAAGAAGGACGCGCCGAAGTCGAGCGAATGATGCGCGACATGAAAAGCATTGCAAAAATCGAGTACATTCCGCGCGAGCAGGCAATGCAACGTCTGCAGGAACGGCTCGGCGATCAAAAATATATCCTCGACGCGCTCGGCGATTCCAATCCGCTCCCGAACTCTTACGACGTGACGGTGACGAAGCCGGAGCTGGTCTCGTCGACGGCATTCGCAATCGCAGACCTTTACGGCGTCGACGAGGCAAAGTACGGGCAGGACGTTGCCAATCATCTTTTCGACATCACGCGATTGATCCGACTGTTCGGCTTTGTGTTGATGGTGTTGCTGACGGGCGCGACGACTTTCGTCATATCAAATACAATTCGCCTGACGGTTTTCGCGCGACGGCGAGAGATTGCGATCATGAAATACGTCGGCGCGACCGATTGGTTCGTGCGCTGGCCGTTCATTCTCGAAGGCATTTTGCTCGGCGTCATCGGCGGCGGTTTGTCCGCTCTCGCGTTGAGAAGTTTTTACTCGGCAATGGCGGCAAAAGTCTACAGCACTTTGACGTTCTTCCCGCTCATTCCGCAATATCCGCTGATGAATTACGTGACGATCACGTTGATCATTGCCGGCATCATCGTCGGCATCATCGGCAGTACAATCTCGCTGAAACGTTTCCTCGAAGTTTGACGGGAGGTTTGTTTCAACCAATGAAAGATCATTTTTACATCGCGAGTTGCGTCGACAAATACAAAATCGAAGAATTCGAGCAACGCATGCCGACTTGGTATCGTCCGCAATGGCAGGCGATCAAACATTTCGAGAAATATCCGCGCGGCTCGACGATGGTCTCGTTGTGCCCCAACTGCTCGGCGATCTTTGAAGAGCGGCATCCCGAGATCAATCGCCTCTCGTTGTGGGAGCTGATCCTCTCGGACGAGCAATTTCAATATCCGAATCTCGGCGGCGAAGAAATTACGGTGCAGGATTGTTGGCGATCGAAAGAAAACCGCGCGGAGCAGGACGCCGTTCGAGCGATCCTTCAGAAAATGAATGTTTCGATCGTCGAGCTCGACGAGAATTTCGATCGGACAAAATTTTGCGGCTACTCGCTGTATCAACCGCAACCGAAGCGCAATGCAAAACTCGCGCCGAAGCGTTTCGTCGAGGGCGCAAAGGGTTTGTTCGAGCCGCATTCGGATGAAGAAAAGCGTCGGCTGATGACGGAGTATTGTCGGCAAATCAAAACCGCGCGAGTAATCTGTTATTGCCATTACTGTTTGCGCGGACTGAAGTTGGGCGGCGCAGACGGCTTGCATCTCGCCGAATTGCTGTTCGATCGGGAGGTTTCGGATTGAAAAAATTACCGGCGGCAATTGTAATGCTCGCATTGGCGTTGATGCCGTTGCAGAGTTCGGCGGATGAAATTGAAGAACTCGAGTCGGAAAAAGCCGAATACGATGCTCAAGCGCAAGAGGCGCAACGCATGTCCGATCAGTTGTGGGCGGAGATCGAGTCCGTGTCGGAAGTCAAACGCGTGCTCGATCAGGAAGCGGCGGAAGCGACTGCCGATTACGAGCAGAAGCAGGGCGCACTCAATGAAACTCTCGCGCGCATTGACGAGAATGAATTAAAATTCCGCGCGGCGCAAGACGATTATAACAATAAGCGCGGACTGATGTCGAAACGCGTTCGCGACATTTACATCAACGGTCAGATCAGTTATCTCGACGTGTTGTTCGGCGCAAAAGACTTCGGCGATCTCTTTACGCGAATGGATTTGTTGAAACGCGTCGTGATGCAGGATTATGATCTCGTGCAGGAAGTTTTGAAGTATCAGGAAGAACTCCGCAAGATCGGAGCGCAATTGGAAGAAGATCGGAAAGTGCAATTTGAGCTCGCGCGCGAAGCCGAGTACGCGAAAACCGTCAAAGACGCAAAAGTTGCCCGTCAACAGGATCTGATCAATCGGATGCAAAACGACAAGGCGATTTATGATCGTCAATACGATGAATTGATGGCGGCATCGGCGCATGTCGCGGAGCTGATCAAGCAAAGCAAATGGCGTGCGGCGGCGGAAGCGGCGGCTCGAGAACGCGCGGCGGCGGAAGCTCGCGCTCGAGAAGAAGCGGCGCAACGCGCTCGGGAAGCGGCGGCAAATCAATCGAATGTGTCGGAACCGAATTACGAAGTCGAGTCGTACTCGCCGCCCTCGAGCGGAGGCGCAATGATCTGGCCCGTCTCCGGACCGATCACTTCGCCGTTCGGCTGGCGCACGCATCCGATCTTCGGCACGCAACGCTTCCACAGCGGACTTGACATCGGCTCCGATTACGGCGTTCCGATTTGCGCCGCGCTCGGCGGAGTTGTGATCGAGAGCGGTTGGATCGGCGGCTACGGCAATACGATTATGATTGATCACGGCGGCGGCATCGTCACACTGTACGGGCATAACGAGTCGCTTGCGGTCGGCGTCGGGCAGACGGTAAGTCAGGGGCAGGTGGTTGCGTATTGCGGTTCGACGGGCAACTCGACAGGTCCGCACTGTCATTTTGAAGTCCGACTCAACGGCGAGCCCGTCAGCCCTTACAACTATTTATAATTCGTAATTCGTAATGCGTAATTAGGAATTAAGAGACCGGGTTTTCAATTCCTCATTCCAAATTACGAATTACGCATTACGCATTGCTTTTCCGGGGTGATTGGATGAGTAAAAGAAAAATATTTATGTACGTGGTGCTTGCGGCGTTACTGTCTTCCGTATTGACGATCGCGGGCATCTGTTTCATGCTCGAGCTCAATTTCGGACGGGCGGCAAATCTCGCGCGACTGCTTTCGGCTATGCATTTCATCGAGCAGAATTACATCGAGACCGTCGACTATACAAAAATGATCGACGGCGCAATCGGCGGCATGGTGCATTCGCTCGGCGATCCGCATTCGGTTTATCTCGATCAACGGCTGTACAATCAAGTCAAATCCGATACGAGCGGAAGTTTCGGCGGCATCGGAGTGTACATGGGCTTTAAAAACGGCGGCGTGCAAGTCATTTCAGTAATGCCGAACTCGCCCGGCGAAGCGGCGGGTTTGATGGCGGGCGATAACATTCTCGCCGTCGACGGCACTCCCGTCACCGAGATCGTTCCCGACGAAGTTGCAATCAAAATTCGCGGCGAAGCCGGTACGTCCGTTGATCTTTTGATCGGGCGCGAAGGGCAGAAAGATCAAATTTACACCATCAAGCGCGATGTGATCAATGTCAAAACCGTTGCCGACAAGATGCTCGACGACAAGATCGGCTATATCAGAATTACGTCGTTCAGCGAAAAAACCGGCGAAGAGTTCCGCGCGGCGTTGAATGATCTTGCGTCGAAAGATATGAAGGGCTTCATTCTCGATCTTCGCGAAAATCCCGGCGGCGTTATTACTTCCTGCGTCGAAGTCGCCAAAGAAATAGTGCCGAAGGGACCGATTGTTTCCGTCATTCAACGCGACGGCTCGAAAGAAGTCTACGAATCTGATCTCGAGAGGACGAAATATCCGATTGTCGTGCTGATGGATCAAAACAGCGCGAGCGCGTCGGAATTGCTCGCCGGCGCATTGCAGGATACGAAGGCGGCGACGATCGTCGGGACGAAATCCTACGGCAAGGGCTCGGTTCAGACGGTCATGCCGATGTTTCATGAAGACGGTTTGAAATTGACAATCGCAAAATATTACACGCCGAATGAGCGGAGCATCGACGGAGTCGGCATCGAGCCGGACGTTGAGATCAAATCGAATCGGCTGTTGATGCCGCGAATGTTCAGCGCGGAAATTAATCTCGACGACGACGTGCAACTCGCCAAGGGTTTTGAAATTCTTAATGACAAACTCATGACAAAGGAAGAATCGAATGATCAGTGACAACGAATTGCGGCAACGATTGTATGTTCCGAACTTCGAGCATTGGAAGAAACTCTGTACGAAAAAATATTTCTCCGAGCGTGAGCCGACAGTCAAATCCGTCGAAAACGGAATCATTCTGCCCGCGCGGAAGAAGGAATACAAAGAAGATCATCGGTACGTCGGCGGCGTGTGCAATCGTAATTTGAAATTCGTTGCCGGTTACAGCAATATTGCGCCGGGCAAACTCAACGGCTGGTGTTGCATCGACGAGGCGTATCCGATCGAGCGCACGGAAATCGAGCAATCGAATGAAGAAGTGATTTGGGGCGGCGCGTTAATTTGCCATTTCGGACATATCATTACCGAATGTTTGTCGCGGATGTGGTACGTTGTCGAGAATCCGGACGATCAAAGGCGCGTCGTCTTTCTGAAAGTCAACACTTGGCAAGTCTCGCCGTGGCTTTACGAATTGTTTTCGCTGATCGGCTTATCGGAAGATCGAATTGTCATTCTCGACAAACCGACGCAATTCTCAAAAGTGATCGTGCCGGAGCAGTCTTCGCGCATAAAATTCAATTACACGTCGAAATTTCTGTTGCCGTTCCGAAAGGCGGTTGAAAATGTCGAGCCGCGCGAAACTCCGAAAAAAATCTTTTTGACGCGGAGCAAAGATCTGAAATCGCAAATGTATCTCGCAAACCAAGATTATTTCGAGGAATTCTATCGAGCGCACGGCTATAAAGTAGTCGCTCCCGAAACTCTGCCGATCCGAGAACAGATCGCGATGATCGCCGGCGCGGACGAAATTGCCGCATTTCTCGGCACTCTCGCGCATTGGAGTTTATTCTGCCGCCCGGGCGTGAAGTGGACGTTTTTGACGCGCGTCGACGAATTTACGACTCGGCAATGCCTGATCAACGAAGCAACGGGAATTGATTGGTATTTCGTCAGCACGTCGAAAAATTTCATGCAATCGGCGCAAGGCGGCGGAGTATGTTTGATCGGCTCGACGGACTATTGGCGGCAATATGTTTTCGATCGATTCGGCGAGCGTGCGGACGAACGCGAAGAACGGGTTCCGGCGGCGGTTTTCGATGATTATGTCAGACATTGGTGCAGTTACTTCTCTAAACCGGAGCATCTTAAGACGCAAGTCAATACATTCAAAAAGCTGTACAGTCGCCTGTCGTTGCTCGAAATGCAATTGAAACTCAACCGTCCGATACTCTGCTTTGAGGGGCATTCGGAGCGAAAGGGCTGGATGCCGGTCAATGTCGAGGGCGATATATGCGGCACCGTCAATGAAAATTTGAGCTTTCAGGCGATCAAAATCTGTTTCTCCGAACAGTTTTGCGATGTGAGCTACGCGGTTTATTATCCCGAGGAAGGTTGGAGCAAAACGGTTTCAAACGGCGAGCAGGCGGGCACCGTCGGAAAAGGAAAAGCCGTTCATGGGCTGAGCATTGTCTTGCGCGGCGAGCAGGCGGCGCATTTTAATGTCGTTTATCGACTGCACAATTTCAACAGAGAATGGAGCGGTTGGTTCGGAAACGGCGCAAAGATTATGTCAAAAGATTATGCGGTTGATGCCGTTCAGATCAAATTGTTGCCGAAGGAGAAGGTTCAATGAATGAAACAGAATTGCAACGGCGGCTGTATCTTCCGAACTTTGAACATTGGCGGCGTCATTGCTCGAAGAATTTTTTTTCGGATCGAAAACTCGAAGTCCGCACCGTCGAAAACGGAATCATTCTGCCGACACGTCGGATCGAAGGGCAGAATCAATATCACTGTCGCGGCGGCGTTTGCGATGAAGAGCGGAATTTTGTCGCGGGTTACAACAATCAGCCGCCCGGAAAAAAGAACGGCGCGTATTGCATCGACGAAGCGTATCCGATCGAGCCGAAAGAACTCGAGCTGTTTTCGGATGAAGTGATCTTCGGCGGCATTTTGGTTTGTCATTTCGGACATTTCATTACCGAGTGCCTGTCGAGAATGTGGTATGTCGTCGAAAATCCCGAAGATCGGCGGCGCGTCGTCTTCATCATGCTGAAGACTTCGCCGTTGCAGGAGCTCAAAAATTGGGTTTATCAATTCTTCGATCTGCTCGGCTTGCCGGAAGATCGCGTCGTGATCCTCGAAAAGCCTGCGCAATTCCGCGCGGTGCTCGTTCCGGATCAGTCGGTGCGCATCAAATACGATTACACGCGCGAATTTATGCTTCCGTTCAAACATATCGCCCGTCGCATTCGACCGTTTAATGCAAAAAAATTGTTTTTGACGCGCGGAAAAAATCTGAAGTCGGCAATGACACTCGTCAATCAAGAGTATTTCGAGCAGTTTTTTCAACAGCGCGGTTTTCAAGTGATTGCGCCGGAGGAGCTTTCGGTGATTGATCAAATCGCGTTGATAACGGGAGCGGATGAAGTCGCAACATTTCTCGGCACTCTCGCGCATTGGAGTCTTTTCAGTCATGTCGGCGCGAAATGGACTTTTCTCAATCGTGTCGACGAAATTGCCTCGCGGCAGTGTTTGATCAATGATGCGGTCGGAATCGATTGGTATTTTGTAAGTTGCGCGATGAATTTTTTGTACGCGGAACAGGGCGGCGGCGTGTGTCTGCTCGGCTCGACGGACTATTGGAAGGCGTATGCACTCGAACATTACGGCATTCGACTCGATCCGAACGCGCGCATGCCCGGTAAAATCGTCGACGATTACATCGAGCGGTGGTGCAAATATTTCGGCAGTGCGGCGAGTGTCAAAAAGCGTATTTCGACGCTCGAAAATCTCTACAGTCGCATATCGCTGACGGAAGCGAAAATCAAATTGAAACGTCCGGTGCTGTGCTATCAACTGCATTCGGCGCAACGCGGTTGGTTGCCCGTCAATATTGAAGGCGATATCGGCGGCGCGATCGATAAAAAATACGAATTGCAGGCATTGCGGATTTATTTTTCCGAACCGGCGGCGGATGTTTTCCATTCGGTTTATTATCCGAAAGAAGGATGGACGAAGACGGCTTCCAATCGAATGCAGTCGGGAACGACGGGAAAAGACAAATCGATTTACGGCTTGCGAATAAAACTCGGCGAAGACCTCGCGCGGAAGTTTGATGTCGTTTATCGCATTCACAACGTCGACGGCGTTTGGAGCGAACGGCGTCGAAACGGCGAGGAACTTGTTTCGGAAAATCACGCGCTTGACGGTGTTCAGATCGAACTTGTATTGAAAGATTCGGAGCGGGAGTTTTGATTATGGACGAAAAAGAATTGAAATCTCGATTGTACGTGCCGAATTTTGAGTATTGGCAACGTCAATGCGGCAAGAAATACTTTTCGGATCGGGAACTTCGCGTTCGGAAGCTCCAAAACGGCATTCTCGTTCCTCCGCAAAAGAAAGACGATCAGTTCGGAAGCGGCGGCATTTTCGATGCGGATTTGAAATTCTTTGCCGGTTACGACAATTTATATGCCGATAAGCGCGATGAAAATTCGACGATCGAGCTCGACGCAACATCAATCGCCAAGTCGGACGAAGAAGTGATTTTCGGCGGCGGCTTGACTTGCCATTTCGGACATTTCATCAGCGAAGATTTGTCACGAATGTGGTTCCTGCTCGAATTTCAAACGGCGGGATTGAAGGTTGCCTTTTTCAATCTGTTCAATTGGAAAGTCGGTCGCTGGGTTTACAAGCTGTTTGATCTGCTGGGCTTGCCGGAAGATCGTATTTTGTTTGTCGATAAGCCGACTCGGTTTAAATCGATCATCGTGCCGGATCAAGCCGCTTACATCAAAGAAGACTTCACGTCGAAATTTCTGTTGCCGTATCGTCGGATTGCCTCGCGCATTCGACCGCTCGACGGAGTCAAGAAATTGTTTTTGACTCGGAGTTTGGATTTGCACACGAAGAATTACATTGCCAACATGAAGTATTTCGAGGATTTTTACGCCGCGCGGGGCTTCAAAATCGTCGCGCCGGAGAAACTGTCGATTGCCGATCAGATATCGCTGATCACGGGCGCGGACGAAATCGCGACATTTCTCGGTACTCTCGCGCATTGGAGTTTGTTTTGTCGCCCGGGCGTGAAATTCACGATGCTCACGCGTTTCGACGCATTCCGTTGTCGGCAGTGTTTGATCAATGAGGCAACGGGTATTGATTGGTACATTGTCTCGACCGCGCGTAATTTTTTGTATGCCGAGCAGGGCGCGGGCGTCAATCTTGTCGGAGCAACGGAATATTGGCAACAATTTGTTCGAGATCACTTCGGCGAAGAAATTGCGCTTGACGATCGTCTGCCTCCGAATGTTGTCGACGATTATATCAGTCATTGGTGCAAATATTTTTCGCAGCCGGAACATCTGCAGAAGCGCATCGATTCTCTGAAGTCGGTGTACAATCGCGGCTCGTTGTTTGAATGTCAGGTGAAGTCGGAAAAACCTTTACTGTGTTATGAAACGCATATTGCAAAAAAGGGTTGGCTCCCGTCGAGTCTCGGCGGCGAAGTGAACGGCGTCGTCGATCAAAAATTGAGTTTGCAGGCGTTGCGAATTTACTTTCTGAAGCCGTATAGCGATATCGCCTGTTCGGTGTATTATCCGAATGAAGGTTGGAGCGAGTCTGTTGGAAACAAAAAGACGGCGGGCACCGTCGGAAAAGGAAAAGCCGTCTTCGGATTGAGCATCCGATTGATCGACGCCGAAATGCATATCCGATATCGGATACACAATTTCGACGACAAATGGAGCAAATGGGCGAGTGACGGCGAAAAATTGATCTCAAAATCGGCATTGAACGCCGTACAGATCGAAATCGAATGATGTATTTCGTGACAAAGCCCGCCGCCGCAGAGCAGAATTTTGAAAATGCGGCGATTTATTTCTGTTTACGGAGCCGCGCGGAGCTCGCAATCTCGAGTTTCGGTTTGAATGTTTCCGAAAGCCGGTCGAAATTCAGCTCGACAGGCACGTCTGTTTGAATGATCTCGTCGAGCGGAGAGACATCATTCAACTGCTCGTCCTGCTCGAACCAATATTCGTTGGTAGAAGCAATCGGCAACTCCGAATTGACTTCTGCAGTGAGATAACTAATTTCGCCTTTGATATCACGCACCGCAATCATATAATCTGCCATAGCCGTCAATGTGATGATGGCAGTATCATTGCCACTCACAACTTCGACGACGAAATCATCGCCGACGGCATAATAATCATCAATCGAGCCGGATGTGATTTGAAGAGTATCGTCCAAATCGAAGCCGTAAACAACATCTTTGCCGTCCTTCGCACCGAATTGATACACGTTATTGCCGCCGGATACATCAAAATAAAGGTCACCGTCATTATATCCGCTGCCGATAAGAATGGTATCATTGCCTGCCCCGCCGTTGATGGTCACGTTCTTGCCGTAGTTGATGATCGTATCGTTGCCCGAAAAGCCGTAGAGCATGATGTTATCCTTAGTGTTTTCGATCTTGTCATTGGTGTTCGTGCCGCGAAGAGCACTGCTGCCACTCCAAAAACTCGGCATGAAAACCAAATCCGAATCGTAAGAATTGAAACCGCCCGCCGTCTCAGTAGGCATAGTTTCATCTTCTTCCGGCTCGATTGTGTT
>CALGGX010000276.1 GCA_937916025.1 uncultured Selenomonadales bacterium | reverse complement strand
CTCCGATCTTCAAAACGCATTCGTCGAGCCGAAGCCGCCGCGTCGAGCCGCTCCCACGCCGATTTGATCGCCGTCAATCGTCCGATACGGCTGAAAAATGCCCTGCGCGATTCGCATGCCCTTTTCAATCAAAAACTCGCCGTCAATCAACCGCATCATCGGCAATAACAATTCGCCGTCGTAATCGGCGTCGATCACTCCCGTGCCGTTGACGAGAATTATGCCATGTTTTAATGCCAAACTCGAGCGTATGTATATCGCCAAAAACTCATCGGAAGGAACAGAGGCTTTGAGCCCCGTCGGCACGAGAACGATCTTGCCTTGCGCGAGCACTGCGTCAATCACGGACTCGAGATCGTAGCCCGCACTCAACGCCGTCGCCCGACGCGGAAGATTTATGCCCTCGTAATTGCCGAAGAGTTCAAAGCCTCTTCCGTTGATTTTATTCATCTGCAATCGGAATTATTCGTCCGCCGCTTCCTCTTTCGCCTCTGCTTCGCCCTGCACTTCCGAAGCCGCTTCTTCGGAACCTTCTTCCGGCCGCTTACGCGAGAAGGCTTTGCTCGGGCTGATCGTCGAAATTGCATGCTTGTAAATCAATTGCTGACGTCCCATCGACTCGAGAATCAATGTGAAATTGTCAAAGCCCTTGACAAACCCCTTGATCTGAAAACCGTTGACAAGGTGAATCGTCACCATGACGTTTTCTTTGCGCGCTTGATTGAGGAACGCGTCTTGTTGACTCATAATCTTTGTTGCCATCAGTGTATCTCCTTTGTATTTAATCGGCGTCCGCGCGGTGCCATTCGATATATTTCATTCGACGAAACCACGTCGCCTGCCGTTTTGCATAATTCCGCGTCGCCTGACCGATCTTTTCAATCGTCTCTTCGAGCGTCGCGCGCCCGTCGAGATATTCAATCGTCTCTTTGTAGCCGATCCCGAGCATTGCCTGCGCATTCCGATCGATCCCGCCGTCGAGCAATTGCCGAACTTCGTCAATCAAACCCGCATCGATCATCGACCGAACACGCGCGTTGATCCTGCCATACAATTCCGCGCGGGGCAGTTCCAATCCGACTACCGCCGCGTCGTAAATCAATTCGCCCGTACGCTTGAAAAAACTGCTCCGACTCTTTTCGATGCGCCCGTCCTCGGCAACTGCATTGAATTCATAGCCTTCGATCAGCGATTGAATGTAAAGTCCGGTGCCGCCGACGATGATCGGGATTTTGCCGACGCGGTTCAGTTCAGAAACGATTGCCGACGCTTGCGATTGAAAATCCGCCGTGCTGAAAATTTCATGCGCGTCGAGAATGTCGACGAAATGATGTTTCACTCGCCGCAATTCGTCTTTCGACGGCTTTGCCGTTCCGATATCGAAATTGCGATAGACGAGCATCGAGTCCGCCGAAATAATCTCCGTGTCGAGTTCCTCGGCGAGCTTCATTGCCAATGCCGATTTACCCGTTGCCGTCGCGCCGAGAAGCACGATTGCCTTCTCCTTCGGCGTCGATTTCAAACGAATTGATTGTATCGAATTAAAAAGATTTGTCAAGCCCTTATACCAGATCGAGCGCGCCGCCCGGCTTGACGATATGAATTTTCGCGCCGGTGACGAAGTATTTCAATTGCATCGGATTTTGCTCGATCACTTTCCAAGTATTATAATGCAACGGAATGAGATTTTTCGCGCCGAGCAGTTTGACTGCTCTTCCGGCGTCGGCAGGTCCCATTGTATAATTGTCGCCGATCGGGAGAATGGCGTAGTCGATCGGATCGTACTCGCCGATGAGTTTCATGTCTGAAAACAGCGCGGTATCGCCGGCGTAATAAATATTTTTGCCGAACATCGAAACGACGAAGCCGCATGCAATTCCGCCGGCAACTCCGGCACTGTGAATTGCGGGAACCATCCGCACTTGACCGAACGGCAATTGAAGTGTGCCGCCGATGTTCATGCCGCTGCCTTTGATCGCGCGATTGACTCGCGAAGCGCAGAGACTCAAAATCTCGGGAATTGCAATGATCTCCGCGCCGGTGTTTGCGGCGATCTCGGGCGCGTCGCCGATGTGATCGTCATGCGCATGCGTGATCAGAATGTAGTCCGTCTTGACATCATACGGATTAATCGCCGCCTGCGGGTTGCCGCTCAAAAACGGATCGAACAAAACTTTGTACTCGCCGTCGCTCAACAGAAAGCACGCGTGCCCGTAATAAGTGTAAGTCAACATGTAAAAACTCTCCTCCCACTCGATAATTTAATTCATTATATCATAAATTTTGTGGAGTGAAAGGCTTTGAATGAATTTATCCGATTGCCGCAAGCAAAAATCTTTTCGCCGATGCCGAGTCCGGAATTGATTTTCGTGACGGGCGGGCGAGCTCCGAGTGTCGAGTGGTTGCTCGATTGCGCGTCTTCAATTGCAGGAATTTGGAGCATCGATCACGGTATCGACGTCTGTCATCGAGCAAAACTCGCGCCGCAACTTCTGATCGGCGATCTCGATTCCGCGCGGAGCGAGTCGATCGCATGGGCGAAGTCTCTCGATATTCCGATCGAAGTTCATCCCGTCGACAAGGATTTTACCGATACGCAACTCGCGCTCGACCGCGCGGCGCAATTGAAAAATCCGATCTCGGTCGTGATCACCGGTGCCTTCGGCGGGCGAGTCGATCATCTTTTTGCCACGCTGTTTACATGCGCGCATTCGCCCGTCCGAACAATCCTCGCCGACGAACGCGAAGTGATTTGTTTTATCCGAAGCGGCGAGTCGATCAAAATTCTGCCGGAGCAAAAACCGTTCGCGCTCTCGTTATTGCCGATGACGGAAATTTGTCGCGGAGTTTCGATTGACGGCGTGCATTGGAAACTCAACCGCGCGAAGTTGCATCAATCATTCCCGAACGCCGTCAGCAATCGCGTAGAGGCTTCGGAAGTTCGAGCGTCAATCGAGAGCGGAATCCTCGCCGTGCATCTTTTTTTCGATCGTTAACGGCAGGAACGGTAACATTTTTATAGAATTTAATCGACAAAATTTATCGGCGGGAGGGCTTATGCATGTCCGGATTGTCAATTACAAAAAAACTGATCCTATCATTCGGAGGTGTATTCGTCGCGTTTTCACTCTTCGGACTCTTCATATGGTACTCATTCGACGGCTTGAGTGAAGAACGCTCAAACGAACGGGATTGGCTTGAAACGGACATCGTCGTCTATGACACCTTGAGAGCCATGGCTGAAGTGCAACGTGATTTGCATATGCGGGTTCTGTTGCTCGAAAAACTCGACGGCGCGCGTTGGAAGGGAGAGCAAGACGCGAATGTCAAATCGGTCGACGACTCTTTTGCAAAATATCAAACGATCATCAATAATGCAGTCTATGACGATCCTGCCGAAAAACAGCATGATCAATCGATGCTCGACAACGAACTGCAATTGTGGCAGGCGTACAAAAATCAATTGGCAAAAATGGAGCCGATGATCGCGGCAAAAGACGTTCAAAACAGTCTGGCGTTCCTCTCCGGCGATCTCGAAACCGCGTACGGACGAGTTGCCGATGCCATGAAAAAAGATGCGCTGGAATGCGATGCCGGATTGCTGGCGGCAATCGACGCTTCCGAAAAGAACTTTGACAACTTCGAGCATCTCATTCATGTTATCGGCATCGTCATGGCAGTCATTCTCGTGCTGATTGTTGTGATCGTTACCGTGCTCGTGCAGAACATTCGCGGTTCGGTTTCGCAAATCGTGCTGTTGACCGAGAAAGTCGCGCGCGGCGATTTCACTCATGAGATCGAAGTCAACTCCGATGATGAGTTCGGAATTATCCTCGGGCAATTTAATTCCGTCATCAAAAACATGCGCAAAGCACTCGGCAATGTGCAAGCGGCATCGAAACAAGTTTCGGAAAGCTCCGATAAAATGCAGAGCAGTATTCAAAAGACGGAAGACCTGCTTCAGAATGTGGCGTTGGCAGTGACGGCGGCGACGGATAACACGACCGAGCAAGAGAATTTGATCAACGCCACGGGCGAGCGCGTGCAATTCATGAATAAAAGCGTCGAGAACTCGATTTCTGCAATGCAGACGGGACTCGACAGCGTGCGCGAAACGGCGAAACATGCGGCAGTCGGCAACGAACTCGCGAGCGAAACCGTGCGGCATATGAATGAAATTGCAAACGCGGTGGCGGAATCGACGCGAATAGTGCATGAATTGGGCGAGCACTCGAAAGAGATCGGCTCGATTGTCGAAGCAATTTCGGCGATCTCCGAGCAGACGAATTTGCTTGCACTGAACGCGGCGATCGAAGCGGCTCGTGCGGGAGAACATGGGCGCGGCTTTGCAGTCGTGGCTGAC
>CALGGX010000275.1 GCA_937916025.1 uncultured Selenomonadales bacterium | reverse complement strand
CTCCCATTGACCTGACTCTGAGCTGAAATTGCCCGGCAAAAACGAGTCAGGCAGTCCGCGGTATGCGTTGTGCGTTTGGAAATTCACGGGCTGTTCCACCGGATAAGTACCCTTGAAAGTTCCGCCGTCTTTCGTAACGTATTCCCTGTAGTTGAGTTTTGCGAAGTCATATCCGGGAAGCGGAGTGCTTGGTTTCAGGTACGAAGGGACTCCATTGGGATATTTGCGCATAATCGCAACCCAAGTAATGTCCTGAATCATGGCGTTGTTGTTGATTGCGGGTGATACACTGTTTCCTGCTCTGTACTCTGCTCCGGTCATTGGGATAACGTCCCCGTATTCTGTAGCGTCAATGAGAATCCTGCAAGTTACGTTGATTTTGCCTTCTGGTGTCTGGATGATGACGCTGTTCACGCGTTTTCCTGAAGTCATGTTCTCTGAGCTGACGGAGATAATTTCTTCAGTGCCTACTCCGATAACTTTGGACCTGAACAGAATATCCGGAGCATCTTCACCGCGAGCCATTTCCGAGAGAATCTTGCTGCCGACTTTAGGCTCAAAGGCTTTGTTTTGCGCGTCCCAGTAACACGTAGTAACTGCCTTTCCTCTGGCTGAATAGTACTCTTCGACTCTCTCCATGAACTCACGATATAGTCCGCTGGTTTGTCCGCTGAGGTCGTCCATAGTGGAGACTCCTGAAGCTGTAGCTTGGCCTCCGAGCATGTTTGTCGGTTCAACTATCAGTACATTCATACCCATCTTTGCGGCCTGAATGGCTGCTGCTGTACCTCCAGTGCCTCCTCCTGCGATAACGACATCATAGCCTTCACTAACAGCTTGTGCGTATGCTGGAAGAGTAAATGCTAGAATCACGAATATTAGTGCGAAAAACTTTCTGTACATGGAAAAATCACCCCTATTGTTGAAATGTATTGCGTAAAAAATTGTATCATTAAGCAAGCGATTTTACGTATATCAATTAGTGAATGATAGATTTTTCTGCAATTGTTATAATGTGTCCGCTGCACAAAAATTTAGCATTATGGAGGCGGATTCACTTATGGCTGTTAATCTGGTTAAGGGACAGAAAACCGATCTCACTAAAGGCAATCCCAACCTGTCGAAAATTCTTGTGGGCTTGGGCTGGGACGTGAAGAAATATGACGGAGGTTATGACTTTGACCTTGACGCTTCGGCTTTCCTTGTCGGAGTAAACGGCAAAGTTCGCAGGGACGAGGATTTTGTGTTCTACGGCAATCTCCGACACAAGAGCGGGGCGGTCGAGCACAGCGGCGACAACACGACCGGCGGCTCCGGCGATCTCGAGCAGATCAGAATAGATCTCGGAAGGGTGCCGAATGATGTCGAGAAGATCGCATTCACGGCGACGATTTACGATGCGCAATCTCGACGGCAGAATTTTGGCATGGTTCGCGACGCTTACATTCGTGTTGTCGACGAGAGTTCGGAGCAGGAATTGTTGCGATTTGAGCTCGGCAACAATTTTGCGGTTGAAACGGCGATTGTCGTCGGCGAGCTGTATCGACACAAAGGCAATTGGAAATTCAACGCGATCGGTGCCGGATTCAGCGGAGGGCTTGCCGCGCTCTGCAACAATTTCGGCGTTGAAGTGTCCGAAGACGATGCGTCCGATCGCCGCGCGGAACCTGCTCCGCCGCCGCCGAAACCGGTGCAATCGAAAAAACAAAGCGGTCCGCTCAATCTCGGACGTCCGAATTCAAATCCTCCGCCCGCGCCGAATTCTGCTTCGAGATCGGAGTCCGCTCCTCCGCCGAAAAAGATCGAACTCCGCAAAGGTCAGAAGATCGATCTTCGCAAAAAAGGCAGCGAGTACGGCGAGATCGTTATCAATCTGAATTGGTCGCAACCGGCTCCGCGTCAACCGAGCGGCATTTTCGATCGCATCTTCGGCTCTTCAAACAAAGGCATTGATCTCGATCTGGGCTGTCTTTTCGAGCTGAAGAACGGCGAGAAGGGTGCAATTCAAGCACTCGGAAACAATTTCGGCTCGCTGAATTCGGAGCCGTATATTGCGCTTGACGGAGACGATCGAACGGGCAGCATTGCGGGCGGCGAAACGATTCGCGTCAACGGCAAATTCGCCGACAAGATCAAACGGATTTTGGTTTACACGTTCATTTATGACGGCGTGGCGAATTGGCGAGAGGCAGACGGTGTGGTGACGGTCAAATGCAGCGGCTCGCCGGACATTATCGTTCGCATGGACGAATACGGATCCGATAAGATGTTGTGCGGGATTGCGTTAATTGAAAACACCGGCTCGACGTTCAGCGTGGAGAAAGTCGTCGAGTTTTTCGACAGTCAAAGATATCTCGATCAGGCGTTCAATTGGGGCTTGCGCTGGGGTTACGGCAGAAAATAATTTCTGATTGATCAATCCGCGCGGCGGGTGTAAAATATCGACAATCAACCAATTTTGCAGAATGGAGTGAGTGACATGGCGGTAAGTTTGTCGAAGGGGCAAAAAGTCAGCTTGACGAAGGACAATCCGAATCTGAAAAATATTTTGGTCGGACTCGGTTGGGATGTGAAACGCTATGACGGCGGCTTCGATTTCGATTTGGACGCGGCGGCGTTCCTGCTCGGAGCAAACGGCAAAGTGACGAGCGATGCGGATTTTGTGTTCTACAATCAACTGAAACATCCGTCGGGCTCGGTCGAGCACTTGGGCGATAA
>CALGGX010000274.1 GCA_937916025.1 uncultured Selenomonadales bacterium | reverse complement strand
AGCGGACTCCATACGGGCTTCGTAGCCGCATCGTAGATGAATCCCTTGCCGGTGTAGTTGACGTATACGTAGTTGCCGTTCTGCGACGAGAGGTTTTGGGCGTTGACGTACCCGGAGATGGTGTCGGTCACCTTGATGCCGTAGTCGTTGTAATAGGTGTGCTTGACGCCGCTGACGTCGATATGGAGTCGCGCGGCGGCTCGCTCGGCGAAATCAAATGCGGGCGGCTCAGAGTGTTCGAGCATGGCGGCGTCGAGATTAACGGCGGCGGTTTGCTCTCGAAAATTTTCGGAGTGCACAGTTCCGCGCGGAGCGTCAGTTCGAGAGTGCGGATCAAGAGTATCGACGCCGACGAAGTCAATCTGCAGAATTGCGAAGTTGACGTGATCAAATGCAGGGACGCGATCATCGGCTCGAATTGCGTCATAGGTACGTTGAATGTTGAGGGCAAGTGCGAGGTCGTCGACGGCTCGACCGTGAAAGAGACGATTCGCGGCGGCTCTGCGACATAAAAAATTATTGGAGGAGGTTTTAAGCATGAAGTTCTTGGTGGCTCCGTCGAGCAAAGGAAAGACGAGCATGAGCTGCGGCATTCAGAGCGGACGCTCGAGCGCGGCGTGCGGCATTCAGACGGGGAGGATGTAAGATGAGATTTTTGATCAGACCGCTCGCCGTCGATAAGGTATTCTCCGGTTGCAGTCGTCAGTGCGATCAGTGCGGCAATGAATGCTTCGGCAGGTTCCGTTCGCCGAAAGGAATGCTCATTGTCGGCAAAACGATCATGGGCTGCGGTCTTCAGAGCGGGAGGGCGTAGTATGAAATTTTTGATCAGACCGCTTAACGCGGCAGGAGTGATGTGCGGTGTGCAGTCCGGCAGTTGCGGCAGGCAGTGCGATCGGTGCGGCAACGATTGCACGATGAGATTCTTCTATCCGATGGATTGCATGTCGCGCTGCCTCGGACGGTGCAACGAGTTCCTGCACATCTGATTGACGACAGTGCATCATTAAAATTACAGTTCTGTTGCGTATTGCGCGCGGCAGGATTTTTTTTTTCGACGTGGTAAAATATCATTGAGGTGATGCATATGATTGAACGATATACGAGCAAGCCGATGAAAGAATTGTGGTCGGAGCGAAACGAATGGGCGACGATTTTGCGCATCGAGATCGCGGCGTTGGAAGCAATGGTCGAGCTCGGTGAGGTACCGGCGCAAGCACTCGAAGACGTGAAGGCGAAGGCGGACTTCACCGTCGAGCGCATTCACGAGATCGAGCGCGAGACAAACCATGATATCATCGCGTTCCTGACGAACGTGGCGGAAAATGTCGGCGAGTCGTCGAAATACATCCACAAAGGCTTGACGTCGAGCGACGTGAAAGACACGGCGATCTGTCTGATGTTGAAAGATGCGGCGGATATTCTGCTCGGCTTGTTGAGAGAATTGCGCGAAGTGTTGAGACGCCGCGCGGTCGAATTCAAAAAAACGCCGTGTGTCGGTCGGACGCATGGCATTCATGCCGAGCCGATGACATTCGGATTGAAGCTCCTGCTCTGGAGTGCGGAGATCGAACGCGACATCGAGCGGCTCGAGCGGGCGCAAGAAGTCATTGCGGTCGGAAAATTGTCGGGCGCGGTCGGCACGTATTCAAACATCGATCCGAAAGTCGAAGAACTTGTTTGCGAAAAACTCGGCTTGAAACGCGCGCGGCTGGCAACGCAAGTCATTCAGCGCGATCGACATGCGGAATATCTGTCGACATTGGCGATCGCGTCGTCGACGCTCGAAAAAATTGCGACGGAGCTCCGCAATCTTCAACGCACGGACATTCGCGAGGCGGAAGAATATTTCAGTAAAGGGCAGAAGGGTTCTTCGGCAATGCCGCACAAACGCAATCCGATCACGAGCGAGAGAATTTGCGGCTTGGCTCGGCTCGTCCGCTCGAACGCAATCGCGGCGATTGAAAACAACACGCTGTGGCATGAAAGAGACATTTCGCATTCGAGCGTCGAAAGAGTGATTTTGCCGGACTCGACGACAATTCTCGACTACCAACTCCGGCTGATGATCAAGCTGATCGACAAACTGCTCGTCTATCCCGACGCGATGTTGCACAATCTCAATCGGACGGGCGGATTGATTTTCAGTCAGCGAATTCTGCTCGCGCTCGTCGACAAAGGCGTATTGCGCGAAGACGCGTATGTGATGGTTCAGCGAAATGCAATGAAGCGTTGGTTGGAAGGAAAAGACTTCCGCGCGGGCGTCGAGTCGGACGAGGAGATCGGCAAGTATCTGTCGAAAGAAGAGCTCGACGCATGCTTTGACGTGAATTGGTATCTCCGCCGCGTCGATGAAATTTATGCACGCTTCGAATTGTAAAAAGTGCTTGCATCGACAAATTTCGCGTGATACAATTTAAGTGCTGAAAAGGATTTTGGTTTAAAGGGGAGGGAATGATCATGGCAATCGCAGCACTCAATGCGCGGACGATGAACGAGGCTCTTCGCGCCAATTCGATCACCGGCACGCTCGGCGGCAGAATTACCGAGCAGACGATCGCGCGCACCAATTCTGCCGTCACTCGCGACGGCGAAGCGGTGGCCTCGCGACTTATGTCGCCGATCACGCATCAAGTTTCAAACTTGGGCGCGGAGCCGCTCGGCGGCAACGGATTGGCGTCGCGTGTCACCGATCAAATCGTCAACGATGCCGTCGAAGTAATGGGCGCAATCATGCAACGCGACGACACTTACGTCGGAACGACGCCGCTCGGAAACAATTTCCGCTCGACCGAGTTCCATGAGATGAACGACGACTCGTCGACGTGGCAGCAACGGCGCACGGCATCTTCTTACAGTTATTGGAATATCGGGCAAATGTAATTCTCAAAAGCCGCCGCTTTGATGTGCGCGGCATCCCAAAATTTGTTTTCATCGTCAATGGTGTGTTCGGATATAGAATTAAAATCGACGACGGGCGCGATGCTCGTCATTTTTTCTTTCCAACGCGCGTATTTTTCCGGAGGATAACATGCGAAATGTCGACGATGCACGGGCATGATAACGACCGTCAACTCGACATTCCACTCGCGGCAGAGATCGACGATCTCTCGAAATGCATCGAATTTCCGCGCGGCGAGTTTCGGCTCGATCGGCTCCCAATGAAGCATTGCTCGCGAGTTATGCACGAACGAGTTTTCAAAAGTGAACAGTTCATAGAGAGCGGGCTCGGAGAATTTTCCGCGCGGCTCGTAAGCAGAAAAATCTCGCTTGAAAAAACGATTGAACCGGACGCAATTCAGACTGTCGAAAAAAGCGTCGGCACTCAACAACGTCCGAAAGCAGTTCGCGACGGTGATCCGATCGGCATTCAATTGATCGGCATCGAAGCCGGGCATAGACTCTTTGTTGTAAACAAACATTTCGTAATCGACGGCGAGAATGATTTTTTCGAGATTCGGATTTGAATTGCGCGCGGCTCGAGCGAAGGCGAGCAACTCGATCGGCTGTGCATTACGGACGGCGGCGTTGTAAGAGTTCTCGCCGAAGACGGTCGGATCGATCGCGAAATCGGCTTTTGAATTTCCGAGCACGACGACGTTCGGCTTGCGATTGATCAGCTCGATTGCTTTGAAGAGCCGCTCGTGATTTTGCGCGGCTTCGGCGAAAAAATTGAAGCCGATCGTTCGTTTCGATTGCCAAACATTGTAAGGATCGACGAAAAAATTCAGCGCGGCGATTGAAATGCAAAGCGCGAGAAAAATTCCGAGCGTCGCGCAGAAAAATCTTTTCCACATTGAAAAATCACTCCCGATTGAACAGCTTGACAAAGTTTAAAACGATGTGCTACACTTTGCAAGTTTGAAAAAGAGGCACGGCGGATATCGCGGCTGTGCTCGGAAGAGTTGAAGCGATAAGCGAAGCCGGTGCCGGAATTGAAACAGGAGGTAAGATCAATGGCAGTAATTTCAATGAAACAACTGCTGGAAGCGGGCGTGCATTTCGGACATCAAACGCGCCGCTGGAACCCGAAGATGGCGAAATACATCTTCACGGAGCGCAACGGCATTTACATTATCGATTTGCAAAAAACCGTTCGCAAGGCGGACGATGCGTATGCATTCATTCGCAGTGTGGCGGAAGAAGGCAAATCGATTCTGTTCGTCGGCACGAAGAAGCAGGCGCAGGAAGCCGTCAAAGAAGAGGCGGTTCGGAGCGGTCAGCACTTCGTCAACGAGCGTTGGCTGGGCGGCATGCTCACCAACTACGAAACGATCCGCAAGCGCATCACTCGGCTCAAAGAGCTCGAGGCAATGGAAGCGGACGGCACGTATGAAGTCCTGCCGAAGAAAGAAGTCATGCAACTCAAGCATGAGCAAAGTCGTTTGGAGAAATATCTCGGCGGCATCAAAGAGATGAAGAAACTGCCGGGCGCGCTGTTCATCGTCGATCCGCGCAAAGAACGGATTGCGGTGGCGGAAGCTCGCAAACTCCACATTCCGATCGTGGCAATCGTCGATACGAATTGCGATCCGGACGAGATCGATTACGTGATCCCGGGCAATGACGATGCAATCCGCGCGGTGAAACTGATCACCGGACGCATGGCGGACGCGGTGCTCGAAGGGCGTCAGGGCTTGGACGCGGCTGAAGAAGAAGTGGAGGCGGCACAGTAAATGGCAAAAATCACCCCGCAGATGGTCAAGGAACTGCGCGAAAAAACCGGCGCAGGCATGATGGATTGCAAGAAGGCGTTGGCGGCAGTTGACGGCGACGAGCAAAAAGCAGTCGATTGGCTCCGCGAGAAGGGCATCGCAAAAGCGGCGAAAAAGTCCGGGCGCGTGGCGGCTGAAGGAGCCGTCGGAGCATACGTCAGCGACGACAAAAAAGTCGGCGTGCTGTTCGAGCTCAATTGCGAGACGGACTTTGCGGCGAAGAATGAAGAATTCCGCGCGCTTCAAGCAAAGATCATGAAATTGATTGCGGAAAAAGCTCCGGCAGATATCGATGCACTCGAAAAAATGTCGATCGGCGGCAAATCGATCACCGATCTGATCGGCGAGGCTACGGCAACGATCGGCGAGAAATTGTCACTCCGCCGTTTCGAGCGTTACGAGACCGAAGGCGAATTGACGAGCTACATTCACATGGGCGGCAAGATCGGCGTGCTCGTCGACATCATCGGCGGCAACGAACAGCTCGGCAAAGACATTGCAATGCAGATTGCGGCGAGCGTTCCTCTGGCGGTTGATCGTTCGAGCGTCCGCGCGGAAGATCTCGAGCACGAAAAAGAAGTTCTCCGCAAACAGGCACTCGAAGAAGGCAAGCCGGAAAAGATCGTCGATCGCATGGTCGAAGGACGCATCAATAAGTATTACAAAGAAGTTTGCCTGCTCGAGCAGGATTTTGTCAAAGCCGATCCGTCGGATAAGAAGACGGTCAAAGACATTCTCGGCAAGGCAAAAGTGATTCGTTTTGTGCGTTATCAGCTCGGTGAAGGCATCGAAAAGCGCAAAGATGATTTTGCGGCGGAAGTGGCGGCGCAAGCCGGGCTCGCCGCAAAGTAAATCATATCGAATTTGATCCGAGGCGTTGGCGTTCACGTCGACGCCTTGAATTTTTATGTTGACAAAGACGGCAACGTTGGTAAAATATAACAAAGACGCGAAGGAGTGATTAAGCATGATTAAATTGACAAAGTTCAATCCGGAAATGCATAAGCATGGCGATTTTGTGCTCAATGCGGAGATCATAGAGACGATCGAAGAGACACCGGACACGGTGATCACTCTGACAAACGGCAAGAAACTCATCGTCGACGAGGCGATGGACGAAGTGGTTCGGCGCGTGATGAAGTACCGCCGTGCCATGAAGCAACTCTAAGAGGGGGTTTGCGCACAGATGGCAGATGAAGAAAAAGAGGCTCCGCCGGCGGACTCCAAAAAGAAATTGATCATCATCGTCGCGGCATTGGTCGTGGTCGGCGTATTGCTGGCGGCGGGCGTGGCATTTTTCATATCGCAGAATTTTTCCGGCGGCGGCGGTGGCGGCGAGCAGTACAGCGGCGATACCGACATGCGCTTCCATGACACCGGCAAATTCATCAAGATCGGCGATCCTAAAGAAGGCATTCTCGTCAATGTCGGCGGTCCGCGCAGCAGTAAATTCCTGAAGACGGGCATCGTGCTCGAGATGAATCCCAATAAGAAAGATATCATTACCGAAGCCGGTGCGCTTCAGCCGATTGCCGAGACGAAAATCCTCGACATCACCATGCAATTTTTGCGTCAGACGAAGTTGGAAGATTTCGATGCGTCGAAACAGGACGAACTCAAAAAGCAGTTGAAAGACGCACTCAACTCCGAACTCGGCGGCGGCTCCGTCTACGATGTGTATATAACCAGTTTCCTGTTGCAATAATGAGAGAAACCGACGACGCGACAATGAATCGAGGTGATACGACTCATGCCTGATGATATAATGTCACAGGACGAAATAGACAAACTACTGAAGGCATTTTCGGACGGCGCGGTCGACGCCTCAATCAGCACCGAGGCGGCAGAGAAAAAAGTCAAAATCTACGACTTCAAACGCCCGGATAAATTCAGCAAGGATCAGATCCGTACGCTGTATATGTTGCACGAAAGTTTCGGGCGATTGCTCAACACATACCTGTCAACGCATCTTCGGACGATCGTCAATGTGGATGTGGCGAGCGTCGAACAGTTGACGGATCAGGAATTCGTGCAGTCGATGGCAAATCCGTCCGTCATTTCGATTTTAAGTGTACCGCCGTTGAAGGGCAACATCATTCTCGAAGTGTCGACAGAAATCGCGTTTGCATTCATCGATCGCGTCTTCGGCGGCGACGGCAATACGCAAGTCAAACCGCGGACGTTGACGGAGATCGAGGACGCGGTCATGCGGCGTTTCGTCAATACGGCAATCACACACTTGAAAGAGGCATGGTCGACGGTCGCGCCGATCAATCCGAAATTGGAAGCAACCGAAAGCAATCCGCAATTCACGCAGATCGTTCCGCCCAACGACATGGTCGTCATCGTGACGATGCAGATGAAGGTCGGCGAGATCGAAGGCATGATGAATATTTGCATACCGTATCTCGTGCTCGAACCGATCATGTCGAAATTGACGACGACGTTCTGGGTTGCGTCGACGATCTCGAAAGAGCAAAACAAGAGCGAAGTCGAAGACATTCGTCGCAAACTCGAGCGGACGCGCGTGCCGTTCATTGTCGAAGTCGGCGATGTCAACATCACGATCCGCGAATTTTTGACGCTCGGATTCGGCGACGTTTTGCAATTGAATACTCGCGTGAAAGACGATCTGCCATGCAAGGTCGGCAGTAACGTAAAATTCTTCTGCCGTCCCGGTACGTCCGGCAAAAAAATGGCGGTGCAGGTGACGCGCGTGATCACAAAAGAAGAAGAAGAACTGCTCAACGGTTGAGCGGAAAAATATATCGTCAACAAGGGGGGTGCGGCAGTAAATGGATGAAATGATATCTCAGGAGGAAATAGACGCGTTGCTGGCGGGCGCGGCAGCCGGCGGAGGTGACGATGCGGGCTCTTCCGGCGGCGATGATGAAATATCGGATGTACTTTCCGATATGGAAAAAGACGCGCTCGGCGAAATCGGAAATATTTCGATGGGCAGCGCGGCGACGACGCTGTCGGTGCTTTTGGCGCACAAAGTGAACATCACCACGCCGACGGTTTCTGTCGCGACGATGGATATCATCAAAGAACATTATCCGATGCCGTATCTCGTCGTCGAAGTCGGTTACACGATCGGCATCGACGGCAACAACGTGCTTGCCATCCAAGCATCGGACGCGGCGATAATCGCCGATCTGATGATGGGCGGCGACGGCACCAAGCCGGAGCAAGAGCTCAATGAAATTCATATGTCGGCAGTCGGCGAGTGCATGAATCAGATGATGGGCACGGTCGCCACTTCGCTGTCGACGATGTTCAATAAAAAAATCGATATCTCGCCGCCGAAGGTCAATCTCGTCGACTTCGCGTCCGGAGAAAACATCTCGGAAATTGCAACGAGCACCGATCCGATCGTGCGCATTTCGTTCCGAATGGAAGTCGAAGGACTGATCGACAGCGAGATCATGCAGATCCTGCCGGTAAACGTGGCGAAGGAAATGGTTCAGAGTTTGCTCGGAGGACCGCCGGAAGAAGAAGCGGCACCGCCGCCTCCGCCGCCTCCCCCTCCGCCTCCGCAACAACAGGCGGCACCGCCTCCGCAACAAGCAGCCGCCCCGCCGCCGCAACAGGGTTATGCACCGCCGCCGCAACAGGCTCAGTATGGATATGGAGGAGGTCCGCAGATGCAACCGCACGTGGCAGCCGCGAATGTACCGGTGTCGCCGGCGCAGTTCCAGCCGCTTTCGATGGAACCGGTGCAAATTAACGAAGCAAACATCGGATTAATTTTGGATGTTCCGTTGCAGATCACAGTTGAACTCGGGCGGACGAAGAAGTCGATAAAAGAAGTGTTGGAATTGGCGACGGGCTCGATTGTCGAGCTCGACAAACTTGCCGGCGAACCGGTTGAAATTCAAGTCAACGGGCAGTATCTTGCCAAAGGCGAGGTCGTTGTCATCGATGAAAATTTCGGTGTCAGAATTACGGAAATTGCCTCGCCGGCAGAAAGAGTTGCGCGCCTGCATTGATTAATTTTTTCAAAAACGGGTATTGCCGATTGTCGATTGATGTTGTATAATGCAGTCGACATGTCATTTTTGAAATTCGATGATGATTTTGAGATTAATAGAGGAGAGATGATTTATGGCAGTTCGAGTACTGGTCGTGGACGACGCAGCGTTTATGCGCATGATGGTCAAAGACATTCTGTCGAAGAACGGCTACGAAGTGGTAGGCGAAGCAGAGAACGGAATGAAGGCGGTTGAAAAGTATAACGAGTTGCGCCCCGACCTTACGACGATGGATATCACGATGCCTGAGATGGACGGCATAAGCGCAGTCAAGGCGATCCGCAAGATCGATCCGAACGCCAAAATTGTGATGTGCTCTGCAATGGGTCAACAGGCAATGGTTATAGAGGCAATTCAAGCGGGAGCGCGCGACTTCATCGTCAAGCCCTTCCAAGCTGATCGTGTGCTTGAAGCAGTGAGAAAAGCCGTTGGCTGAATTTTGGAAAATATTTACGATGCCGGCGTCGCATGTTGAAGCGGCCGGCTATCTTTCGGGATATGAAGAGGTCGAACCGGTAGCGGCAGGCGTTTCTTGGTGGTCGACGCTGGCATACGTAATAAGTTTGATAGCGGTATTCGCGATAGTCCTCGTGATGGCATATGTATTTGCGCGGCTCGTCGGAGGAAAATTAAACGCGCGGATGAGCGGACAGACGGGCAAAGTGCTGGAAAATCTGCCGCTGGGACCCAATCGCTCTGTCTGCATAGTAGAAATGGCGGGCAGAGTATTTTTATTGGGCATAACGGACAGCTCGATCAATCTTTTGACGGAGATCACCGATGAAGAAGAGATCGATCGGCTCCGGTCCGAAGCAAAGGCAATTTCATCCGACGTTTTTCGGCAGGAGTTCGGAACGCTGTCTTCGCTCATGGACAGACTCACGTCAAAAAAGAAAAGGCGTTGAGCGCAATCCGCGCGGAAATTTCGAGCGATTGAAAAAGGTATTGTTGATGAGAGGCATTTTTTTTATTATCGGCGCGGCTCTGCTCTTGCTGTGCCCGACAACGGAAGCGGCTCCGGCAATTCCGAGCATAAACGTCGATGTCGGTACCGCCGAAGGTCCGCAAGACGTTGCAAGTTCACTGCAAGTTCTGGCGATCTTGACGGTCGTAAGTTTGGCTCCCGGCATTTTGATTATGACGACGTCGTTTGTGAGAATTGTCGTTGTGCTTGGCTTCCTTCGAAGCGCGCTGGCGACGCAAAACGTACCGTCAAACCAAGTCATCGTCGCGCTTGCATTGTTTATGACATTTTACTTGATGAGTCCGTATTGGTCGCAAGCAAACGAGCAGGGGCTTCAACCGTATCTTGCAGGGCAAATCAGTCAAGAAGAGGCAATCGACAATGTCATAGAGCCGATTCGCGAGTTCATGTTCAAGCAGACGCGCGAAGCGGATTTGGCACTTTTCGTCAACCTTGCCAACGACGAACGCCCGGAGACGCAAGACGACGTTTCGACGTTTACGTTGATCCCCGCGTTCATGATCAGTGAGCTGAAGACCGGCTTTCAATTGGGCTTTATGATCTACGTGCCGTTCATCGTAATTGATATGATAGTCGCGTCGACACTGATGTCGATGGGCATGATGATGTTGCCGCCGGTAATGATCTCGATGCCGTTCAAAATTCTGCTGTTTGTAATGGTCGACGGTTGGCACTTGCTGATCCGATCGCTGATTTTGAGTTTCAAATGATCGGAGGTCGATGCAATGAGTTCGGAATTGGTAATTCAATTGGCGCAACAGGCGTTGATGATGGTAATGTTGATATCGGCTCCGATGCTCGGGCTCGGTTTGGTTGTCGGCTTGTCGGTGAGTATTTTTCAAGCGACAACTTCAATTCAAGAGCAGACGCTGGCGTTCATCCCGAAAATTATTGCGGTGTTCGTTGCGATTTTGATCTTCGGACCTTGGATGTTGCGATTGATGATTGAATTCGTGACCGGCATCATCGTCAATCTGCCGCAACGCATCGGCTGAAAGGCAATGCGTAATTCGTAATTCGTAATTAAAAACCGAACTCCCGTCCTCCAATTACGCATTACGCATTACTAATTACGAATTGAATTATCATGGTTGATTTTTTTGATTTAATTCAAAATCATTTGGCGGCATTTTTGATCATTTTGAGCCGCACGACGGGGATTTTCATGCTCTCGCCTTTCTTCGGCAGTATGAACATCCCCACGCAGATCAAAGCGGCAAGCGCAATTTCAATCGCCGCAATCCTTTATCCCGTCGTCGATACTCCCGTCGAAATTCCCGCCGATGTTTGGAATTACGCGCTGATGCTTTGCGAAGAAATTCTGATCGGGTGGTTGATCGGCTTCGTCGGAGCCGCCGCGCTTTCGGCAATAAACATGGCGGGTAAAGTCATGGATATGCAAGTCGGTTACGCCGTCGTCAATGTAATGGATCCGACCAGCGGTCAGCAGATCGCCTTGATCGGAAGTTTCATGTACAATCTCGCCATTTTGATCATGCTCGTCGTCAACGGGCATCACATCATTCTCTCGGCGTTGGCGGAGAGTTTCAACATCGTACCGCTCGCAACCGCGCAATACAACGTAGAGTTGTCGTCATTAATCGGAGACGTAACCGGCGCGATTTTTATGACGGGCATGAAGATTGCCATGCCGGTGACGTTCGCGATTTTGATGGTCAATGTCGGCATGGGCATCCTCGCGCGCACCATGCCGCAAATGAACATTTTTGTCATCGGAATTCCGCTCCATCTGTTTCTCGGCACCGGAGTTTTGATGATGCTGATGCCGTTTTACGTTCTGTTTTTGGATGTGATATTCAATGATATGTACGGAAATATTTCACTGGCAATCAAGGCAATGGCAGGAGTTTAGTCCGGCAGAACCGATTTTCGAACTTCAATTGTTTGCGGAAGGCGACAAGACCGAACAACCGACCGACAAAAAGCGGCGCGACGCCCGCAATAAAGGTCAAGTCGCGCGAAGTCAGGAACTCAATGCCGCCGCCGTGCTGTTGATGGGCTTTTTCATGCTCCGATTGCTGTGGGAGTATATTTACGGCAATCTCGCCGAATACATGACTTACATCTACAGCAATCTCTACCAGAGCACGTCAACGGAATCGCTCATGCGATTGCTGATCGACGTAATGATGTTGATTGCGAAAACGTCGTTGCCGGTGATGATCGCGATCATGTTCATGGGGCTCGGGATCAATCTCCTGCAAGTCGGACTTGTCGTTTCGACGGAAAAACTCGAGCCGAAACTCGACAATTTAAATCCGATCAACGGCTTCGGACGCATTTTCAGCAAGCGTTCTCTTGTCGAATTGATTAAGTCGATTCTGAAGATCATCATCATCGGATTTTTCATCTGGCTCTACGTCGAGGAACAAATTCCGTACATGCCGTATTTCATATATCTCGACTTGGGAACGAGCCTTGCGCAAATCGCCGACATAATCTTCACTCTGGCGTTTCAGATCATTGCGGTGATCATCGTTCTTGCGATTGCCGATTACGCGTATCAATCATGGCAAATGACGCAAGACTTGATGATGACCAAGCAGGAAGTCAAAGACGAATTCAAACAGACCGAAGGCGATCCGCAAATCAAAGGCAAAATTCGACAGAAACAACGGCAAATGGCAATGATGCGAATGATGCAGGAAGTGCCGAAGGCGGACGTCATCGTCACGAACCCGACGCATTTGGCGGTCGCGTTGATGTACAAGCAGGGAATGACGGCACCGGTCGTGCTCGCAAAAGGGCAGGATATAGTCGCCGAGAGGATAAAAGAGATTGCGCGAGAACACAAAATTCCGATCCTCGAAAACAAGCCGCTCGCGCGCGCGCTTTACGAAGCGGTTCAAGTCGGCGATACCGTTCCGCGTGAACTGTATCAGGCAGTTGCGGAAGTACTCGCGCATGTCTATCGATTGAAAAACAAAGTCCGTCCGCAGTCCGCCGCCGCTTGACAATTGACACTGCCGCTTGATAATATATGATGATTTATCGTTTGAGGGCATTTGAAATGAAATAGAGACGATTGATGGAGATGAACAACGAAGACGTATTTTCTCGACTGGAGCAATCGCTCGGCGAGCTCCGACGGCAGCACGAATTAAAGAAGAGGGATAGAGGCATGGCATCACCGGGTGAAATGTCGGGCGGCGGAGTATCGCTCGGCTCGTTCATTCAGAAATACAGCGACGTCATCATCGCGTTCACGCTGGTCATGATCGTCATCATGATGATCATTCCGTTGCCGACCGCGCTGCTCGATCTTTTGATCTGTTTGAATATCACGATTGCGCTCATCGTCATTATGAGCGCGATTTACAATGAAGAAGCATTGGATTTATCCGTATTTCCGTCATTACTGCTCGTGACGACGCTGTTTCGATTGGCGTTAAACATTTCGTCGACGCGCTTGATTTTGATCAACGGCTACGCCGGCGAAGTCATAACCGCCTTCGGCAATTTCGTCGTCGGCGGTAATCCCGTCGTCGGCTTCATCATGTTTATCATTTTGGTTATCATCAACTTCATCGTCATTACGAAAGGTTCCGAGCGCGTGGCGGAAGTTTCGGCGCGTTTTACATTGGACGCGATGCCCGGTAAGCAGATGGCAATCGACGCGGACTTAAACCAAGGCGCAATCACGGACGCCGAAGCGAAAGTTCGGCGCGAAAAAATCCAACGCGAAGCGGACTTCTTCGGAGCAATGGACGGTGCTTCAAAATTCGTCAAAGGCGATGCGATTGCCGCAATCGTCATAATGCTGATCAATATCGGCGGCGGTTTTATAATCGGAATGGCGCAACGCGACATGTCGGCGGCGGATTCGCTTCAAACTTACACGCTGTTGACGGTCGGTGAAGGTTTGGTAAGTCAAATCCCCGCGCTGTTGATCTCGACGGCAACCGGTATCATCGTCACCCGCGCGGCGTCGGAAGGCAATCTCGGTCAGGATATCGTCGGGCAGTTATTCCGCAATGAAAGAATTTTCTTCATCGTGTCGGTCGTGCTCGGCTTGCTGTCGATAGTACCGGGCTTGCCGGGCGTGCCGTTTTTCGCGCTGGCGGTGATTTGCGGTTTCATCGGCTATCAACTGCAACGCGGCGTTTCGACGACAACCGAAGAAGAAGAAGCGGCACTGCAAGCCGAAGCAAAAGCCGAAGCCACGCGTCCCGAAAACATCGTCTCACTGTTGCAAGTCGATCCCATGGAATTGGAAATCGGCTACTCATTGATCCCGCTCGTCGATACCGGACAGGGCGGCGATCTGCTCGATCGAATTGTCATGATCCGACGGCAATGCGCGCTCGAACTCGGTTTGGTCGTTCCAACCATCCGAATTCGCGATAACATTCAGATCAAACCGAATGCTTACATCATCAAACTCAAAGGCATGGAGATCGCGCGCGGCGAATTGTTGTTGGATCATTTCCTTGCAATGAATTCCGGCACGGTGTTTGAAGAAGTTCCGGGCATAGAGACAATAGAGCCGGCTTTCGGACTCCCCGCGCTGTGGATTCCCGAGAGCGAACGCGAGCAGGCGGAGCTCAACGGCTATACCGTCGTCGACGCGGTTTCGGTGCTCGCCACGCATTTGACGGAAGTCATCAAACAACACGCGGCGGAAATTCTCGGGCGTCAGGAGACGCAAAATCTCATCGACAACCTTGCAAAGACGCATCAATCGCTCGTCGACGAAGTCATTCCGGAACTCATGGGCGTCGGCGAAATTCAGAAAGTGCTCGCCAATTTGCTGAAAGAACGGATATCGATCCGCGACATGGCAACAATCATCGAAGTACTTGCGGATTACGGGCGCGCGACGAAAGACACGGAGATTTTGACGGAGTACGTCCGCCATGCAATGGCGCGGCAGATCACTTCGCAAGTCGTTCAAGACAACGTGCTGACATGCGTGACGCTCGATCCCGGATTGGAGCAAAAGATCGCGGCGTCGGTACAGCGAACCGATCACGGCTCGTTCGTATCGATGGACCCGGATTCAATGCGCAAGTTGGTGCAGTCATTAAACGGCGAACTCGAAAAAATGACCAATGCCGGATATCAACCAATCGTTTTGACATCGCCGGCGGTACGCCTGTATTTCAGAAAATTGATTGAGAGATCAATCAGCGGCTTGACGATCGTCTCGCACGCCGAAATAGATCAGACAGTCGAAATTCAAATCGTCGGGGTGGTGAAGCTCTAAGTGCAGATCAAAGTGTTTAAAGCGTCATCGATGCGTGAAGCGGTTGCGCAGATGAAGCAGGAACTCGGTGAAAACGCCGTGATCCTTCACACGAAGAAGTACAAAGACGGCGGATTTCTGGGGATGGGGAGCCGCGAAATGATCGAATTGACGGCGGCGATCGAAGACGAAAAGCCTCCGAAAAAAGAGTTGCCGACAGAAAAACGCGAAGTTCAAAAGCCGTCGCCGCCCGTGGCGGTACGATCGCCGTCGGTTGTCTCGCAATACAAGACGAGCGGCACGGCGGAAGGCGTCATAAAGGCGGAAATGACTCCGCCGCTCCGCGCGGCAGAAAGTCTTCGCACGGAAACGGCTCCCGCAATTGCGGAACCGATTCCCGAGCCGCCGAAGCCTCCGGAACCGCCGATCGACAATTCGACGGATTACACTTTCAACATGCCGTCGCCGCCGACACCGATTGAGCCGATTGTCGACGAACGTCCGCAAAGTGATGAACCGATTCCGGTGCCGCCGGTTCAAAATGTCGTGCCGGAACCGCAACCGGAGAGTGCGGCGAGCGAATTATAAACGGTGAATTTTCCGGGGATCCCCACGAACACGGGGATTTCAAATCCCGCTCCCCGCCAGGTGTACCGAACGCCGTCCGGCTCGCTGCAGG